>JBJHCA010000009.1:0-61680 GCA_050485785.1 Saprospiraceae bacterium
GACCTGCGTATTCAACCATCGGTTTAAAGATCACCATCGGTTGCATCTGGCAAACCAAAATTATTACCTTTGACACAATCATTATCAACCCTTTCGTAATTTGTCCGATTTATAAGGGGGCAAACCACCCGGGCAGCTGAATTATCACCCTAATGCCTGATCAGTGCAGCCGTATACCTTGCACCATTGCCATCTGTAACCTGCACAGTATAAAACCCCGCCGGGTAAGCGCGTAGATCCAGCATTAACGGCTCACTGATAACTACTTCAGCAGATTTTGAAGTGATTACCCGGCCGGCCAGATCAAAAACCCGAATATCCACAACCCGAATGAGCCGGTCGGCAAACTGAAGGTAAAACAGACCTTCACCGGGGTTGGGAAATACTTCCAGTTCTTGAATATTGACCAGATCAGGTTCCTCTGTATTCACAGCGTCTCCCTGAACCTGTATTTGCACAGAAGCAGAATTGGCGCAACCTGCACCATTGAGTACGGTGAGTGTAACTACAAATGATCCGGGGTTGCTGAAGTCAGCAGTAACTTGCTCACCCTCAGCGGTATTGCCGTTTCCAAAGTTCCAGTAAAACAACTCCCCTTCCTCAGCTACTGCACTGAATATAATCTGGGCTGATCCGTCCTCCAGCAAAACCTCAGAAGCACTGGCATTTATGCCTACGGGAAATGTTTCGCCAGACGTAACTTCAATGTCAACGGCTGCACGGCCGCAGGCATATGTGGTTTCCAGTACCCAATCGTAAAAATAATAATAGCGAAGAGATTGCAGAGCAGTATTGTCAATACCGTAACTGCGGCGAATTGAAACCAGGTCGGTGGAGTACGGAAAGAAATTGCCATTGAGGTTGATACCGAGAGGCAAGCCGGCAAACTTCACCAGTTTGTAGTTTTCCCCTGCGGGAATGTCGTAATTGAGCTCAACCCTATGTTCGCCAGGTTCGGGAATATTGACAGCCCTTAGCCCCATTGGATTGTTGTCGCCATCGTAAAGCTGGATCAGCCTTGTGCCCGGAACATCGGCATACACTTTTACCGACCTGAGCCTGAAAGGCTGAAGTGCATTAAACAGCAAGCCGGCTCCATTATCATTTTCCATTGACTGTACGCCGGGAAGGTTCTGCGGTTTACCGGCTTGATGGTAAGTGCGGATATCAGCATACACAGTGGTACTTTCCCACAAAGGTTCGGTGATCAGAACCGGGCCGGTACCCAGCAGATTTCCGCCTGACGGGGAATCGTACCACTCTACCATCTCAAAATTGGGAATGTCCATATTGATTTCCACCACTGCTGCACTGCCTATGCAGGTGGCCCCTGCAAATACCGCCGGCAAAGCTGCCTGGATCACCGGATACGGAATTACCTGAAACTGCCGCTTAAATCGGTTATTGAGATCACGCGGGTCAACCTGACCGTTGGGCATGCTGATCTCGGTCAACATTTCATAGAAGCCACCGGGCAATTCAAGACTTTCCGGCAGGTTAAAAACAGTCAGCTCACCGGGAGGCAGGCTACCCTCCCAGGTGAAGCTTCCGCTGATCGGATTGGTAGCCAATATAGAATACTGCACTAAAAAGTTGACAACCGTATCAATTCCGGCATTCTGAACAATGATGTCAGAGTTAATGGCATCTGAACAGTATGGCTTTTCAGGGATCATTACTCCTACCAGTACAATATCATTGTCGGCATTAACAGGTGGTACTGGCTCATGGCCTTCATCAAGCAGCCAGTGATATGCCGCCAACACATCAATCACTCCCATGCCGTAAGCATTGTCTTCACCCGGCTCGCCTTTGTCTACGGCTGAATAATACAGGGCAAAAAGCAAAGTTTCTCCATCCAGAAAAGGAAAAGCTTCTTTCAGTAGCAATACTGCACCGGACACATGAGGCGCTGCCATGGATGTGCCGCTGAAGTTGGCATATAAGTTTCCGGGCACAGACGACCGAACACTTACGCCCGGAGCCGAAACTTCGGGTTTAATGGCCAGTGAGCCACCTGCCTGGGAACACGGTGAAGGTCCACGGCTTGAAAAGTTGGCGATGGTGCTTAAGTTGTTTACAGCCCCTACGGTAAAGCTGTTCACCAGTGTAGTGTTAATGCCCTGGGCACAGCAAACAGTAGCGGGTTCAGGCCCGGCATTTCCGTTGGCCCACACCACGGCAATACCGGCCGCCATCACGTTATTGAGCAAAGTAATGGAAGTATTGTTGGCACAGCCGTATTGCCCGCTGGTCCAGGAACAGTTGATCACATCTGGCATATCGTGGCTGGTGGCGGGATTACCGTCAGGATCCATAGCCCATTGAAAAGACTGCATGGTGGTGCGGATATTCTGGTTGAACGGCCTGCTGCAGCCATTCCCCACTGCAAAACCCATGGGTGCACCCTGCCAGTGAGCATTGAAGGCTACCCCGATGGTATCATTGGTCAGACGATTGAGCCCGTTTACTGTGCCGTTTACATGGGAACCATGTGAACCACAGTCTTCCGCAAAGCCTCCAAATCCCGTCCAGGCCTGTTCAATCGGTGCATTATGCCACCAAAAATTGGTCATCAGAGCATAGTGATCGGGGTCGTTTCCTGAATCGATGATCAACGCTTTGGTGCCATATCCGGTATATCCCAGCGCCCACAGGCCAGGTGCATTGATCACATTGTGCCCCGGTTCTCTGCCATTGGGCACCGAGCTCGATGCTTCAGCTGCAACCGGCATAATCAGATCGGGTTGATCATCCAGCTCTATAATCTTCACTTCATCCCACAAACTGATATAAAAAATAGCCTCCACAGTGGCATCTACCATCACGGCATTCACTACCCAATAGGACTCCAGATTGGACAAATCCACACCGGATAGCCTGCTCAATCTGTCAACCAATTCCGGCTGAGTGTTAGCGGCCACATTTTGCAATTCACCGATAACATACTGCGAGCGCTGTCCACCGCGCAAAGTAGTTTCTGCAATATGCCTGCGCATTTCTGCCTCGTCGGCCTGTTGACCCAGCATAATCACCACGCGTCGGCTATCATCTTCGCGTTCATAAATTTCACTCAGTAGCCCCGGCGTCATCTTGAGCGGATTGAATATTCGCTGCGCTTTAAGGCTGTTGCTGGGAATAAAAATAAGCAGGAACATGCCCGAAAGGGCAAAGAGTACAATTTGGTTCATAGTGTTCTGATTCGTTATGGCCACATTTGGATCAGGCACAGGAAGGTCTAATTGAAATTGCTGGACAAAGCCGGCAAATTTTTAAGTTCTCCACTGCGAATATAAAGGGTGAAGATAAGACAAATTATACACTTGCATGCAAATGTAATTGCCCGAAGTGTCAATGTTGCCAAATTTATAGCTGCCTTGCCATTCAAGCCGGGAGATTAACTGTTTTGGCCTTTGTGTTTTTGTTTGGATAGCTTTTTGTAGGCATACTTCCCGGCAAAACATAGTCCTAAAAAGAAAGTTCCACGTTACAGTTTCCAGAGCTTTAGCGGCGGGTAATTGTCACACCGGATATTCGTCCGGCAAGGTAATGGATCATTGTTCAAGCCACGTCTCATAATTACATACGGGTTCAAAAATTGAGCGTATGTTTTGAAAGGTGAATTCCTGCCTTATATTTGTCATTCAAAATTGGTGAAAACCAATCATGGCAAAAGAATTAGATAAAATCAGACCTGTGGAGCAACAGACCCGTGAAAAAATCCTATTGCAGCAAACAGAGGAATTGGCGGGTATAGGCCACTGGGAACTTAACATTCAAACCCGGGAAATTTACTGGTCAGACGGTGTTTTTCTCATGCTTGGCTATCAACCCGGCGAATTTATGCCGGATTTCGAAAAAGCCATGGGAGTTATCCACCCCGATGACCGGGAAAGAGCCATGAAAGTCTTCAATGATTGTGTTACAAATGGAGAGGATTACAACATTCACAAACGTCTGATTACATCAACAGGCGGTGAAAAGCACATCAGATCAAGAGCCAGGCTTATTTGCGATGAGCTGGGTAATCCGTATAAACTCATCGGCATTTTCCATGATATCACTGAGCGTATCCAGGCAGAAAATGAAATTGTTCTACGAGAAAGGCTGTTCAGGGCCCTGGTAGAAAATGCAAGCGATGCCGTAGCCATACTCAGACCCGACGGTTCCGCCGTTTATGCCTCACCCGCAGTAGAAAATATTCTGGGCTACAATATCGATGAGGTGTTGACAATGAATCTGGAAGACATTATTCATCCCGATGACAGGCAAGGTGTCTTTACAGTAATGCAGAATGCAATGGACAAACCGGAAATTCCCCAGCCGGATCATATTGCACGAACCCGGCATAAAGACGGCCGGTACCGCTGGATTGCTGCTAAAATTACCAATATGCTGCATGTACCGGGCATTGAAGGTATAGTTGACAATTTTAGAGATGTAACCGAGCAGGTGGAAGCGGAGCAAAAACTGAAATTCAACGAACGCAGATTCAGGTCATTGGTGCAAGAGGGAGCAGACCTTACGGCAATATTGGACCAGTATGGTAACTTCCTATATGCTAGCCCCAATTCAGAGAGAATTTTGGGTTATACAGATTCAGAATTGTTGGGTACCAACGGTTTCTCCTATTTCTACCCGGAAGATGTCGAAAAAGTACTGGCCGAATTTTATCGGTTACAGAATGAAAAACGGGTAACTTCATCACCTTACCGGTTCAGGCACAAAGACGGAAGGTATCTGTGGTTTCGCAGTGTAGGCACCAATCTGGAAGATGAAGAGGTTATTGGCGGCATGGTGATCAACAGCATTGAGATCACAGAAATAATGGAAGCCCAGCAAAAACTGCAGAAAAGTGAAGCCAGGTACCGCGGGCTGTATGAATCGCAAACCAATTTTGTGATCAGGGTTGACCTGGAGGGGAACTACAGCTATGTCAATAAAAAGTTCAGGGATACTTTTGGTTGGCTTTATATGGATGGTGATTTGATTGGGAAAAACTACCTCAAATCAGTACTTGAGCATGAGCATTCCAAAGTTCGCAAAGTTGTGGAAGAGTGTATCCATACACCCGATAAACCCGTCAAGGTGGAAATCCAAAAACCAGGTCCGGACGGAACTGTGCTTACCACTTTATGGGATTTTATAGGGATCCTCAATCTGAACAGAGAGCCGACCGAAATTCAGTGCATTGGTATAGATATCACCGACAGAATTAAAGCCGAGCAGGCATTGAAGCTGAGCAATGAACGATTCGAACTGGTGGTGGAAGCCGGATCTGAAAGCATTTATGATTTAAGCCCCTCCACGGGATTGCTTTATCTGAGCGACGGGTTCAGGCGTAATTTTGGCATGACCATAGGCACATCGGAAGAAAACAATGCCATAATGAATAATATGATCCATCCTGATGACAAGGATGGATATTTACAGAGTTTCAGGAATGCTGTATTCAAAAGTGATCAGCGCGAATGGATGCATACCTACAGGTTGCGGAGAAGCAACAATACCTATGCCTTTGTAAACGATAAAGCCATAATACTTCGGGATAATGCAGGCGAAGCCTACAGAGTAGTAGGAGCTGTTAGTGATATCACAGCCAGTTATCTTCATACCAAACTGGATGAAAACGAAAAGATGGTAATGGAAATGAGTATGCAGCAGGGTGCTGCTTTAAATTCTATACTCAAGGCTTACCTGAAAAATCTCGAGCAACTTTTCCCGGGAATGAAGGCTTCTGTGTTACAGGTAATAGATGATAAACTTTACGATCTGGCATCCCCCTCACTTCCTGAAATCTATCTTGAAGCCATTCATGGAACAGTAATTGGAAACAATGTAGGCTCCTGCGGTACTGCGGCATTTACCGCAGAAAGAGTAATTGTAACCAATGTGTATGATGATGTACGCTGGGTAAACTATACAAGTCTTGCTGCCGATGCCGGGGTTTCAGCATGCTGGTCTCAGCCGGTGCTCAATTCAGCCGGGAATGTGATTGCCACATTGTGCAGTTACTGGCCTGAGCCCAAAACTCCGGATGAATTTGAACTGCAGGCTCTGGAACGATCAGTTCGGCTCATTTCTATCATCCTGGCCAAGTTTGAATACCTGGAGAGCATCGAAAAAAGCAATGAAAGGTATTTCTACCTCAATCAGGCTACCAATGATGCCATTTACGACTGGGATATTAGCAGAGATGAATTTTTGTGGGGAGATGGTTTTACCCGGATTTTTGGTCATCCCGTCAATGATCAAACGTTCAGGCTTCAACACTGGATAGAGCTCATGCATCCTGCTGACAGCGGCAAAAACCGAAATGCCTGGGATCAGTTTTTGAGTGACAGCACTCAATCAAAGTGGATAAAAGAGTTTCGGTTTAAAAAAGCCTCTGGTGAATACGTTTTTGTAGAGGAAACAGGACACAAACTGATTGATAGTCAGGGAAATGCCATACGGATGATCGGCGTATTGCGGGATGTTACTGAATCCAGACAGATTGCACTGCAAAACAGAATGAAAAACGAGATATCCGGAATTTTTAAAAACACGCTTAAACTCAAAGAAGCTTTGGCTGAAATGCTGAACTTCATTGCTAAAAACGATGATTTTAAGGTGGCTGAAATATGGCTGGCGGCCGATGATTTGAATTCCATTAAGCTTGTAGGTAACAACAACAATACCGCAGAGGCCAATGATTTTTACAAACTCAGCAATGTTACACAACGATTGAAAAAAGGTGAAGATTTGCCGGGAATAGTGTTTAAAACCGGCAAGGAAGCATTGTGGAACGCTGTTTACGATCATCCTGAATTCGAGCGGAAACAGGCAGCTTCAGCCACTGGAATTGGTTCAATGCTGGGTGTGCCGATAAGCCACAATGACAAGCCCATTGGCGTGTTGGTACTTGGCAGCGACACAGATGCTGATCAGGATTTGCTGAGGGCACAGCGATATTATACCTTGGGCACCTTTCTGGGTGCAGAGATCAGCCGGAAAAAACAAGAGGAAGAAATGTACCTCATGGTACAAAGTGCACCTGATATATTAGCCATAGCTTCACCGGACGGCTACTTCACCAGTGTGAATCCGGCTTTCTGCAGTTTACTGGGGTATACTGCCGAGGAGCTCACTTCAAAACCGTTTTTGCATTTCGTACACCCAGATGACTTGCCGGACACATCTGAAGAATTTAGTATTACGAGTTCAGGGAGCAGGCAGTCCAACAACTTTATCAATCGCTATCTCACTAAATCAGGCTCATACAAATGGATTTCATGGACCTCCTCTGATAAGTTTGGTGAGGATGGCAATTTGTTTGCCTATGGCCGTGATATAACCCGAATGCAAGATTTGCAAAACCTGCTTGACATAGCCTCAAAAATGGCCAGAGTAGGTGCTTGGGAACTGGATGTCAATCAGGGGCAGCTGTATTGGTCGGCTATGACCATGCAAATCCATGAACTTGATAAGGAAAAAGCACCCGATCTGGAATCTGCCATCAAATTTTACAGAGAGGATGTACAGGATGAAGTTAAGAGGAAAGTTGAGGAATGCATACAAAACAAAGTGCCTTTTGATTTTGAATACCCCATTATCACGGCCAAAGGGAATGAACGGTGGATAAGGGCTATCGGTACAGGAGAATACGTAGGGAAAAAATGCCTGAAAATTTATGGTAGTATTCAGGATATCCACCGTCAAAAAATAACGGAGCTCAAACTTCAGGAGGCTTACGAGGAGAAAAACAGTATTCTGGAGAGTATAGGTGACGCCTTTTTTGCCCTGGACAGAGCCTGGACGGTAACCTACTGGAACCGGGAAGCTGAAAATGTGCTGGGAAGAAAAAGAGAAGAAGTGCTCGGCAAAAGTCTATGGGAGGTTTATTCAGATGCCACCAACCTGAAGTTTTATACTGAATATCATAAAGCCATGGATTCGGGCCGGCGGGTACACTTTGAAGAATACTACCCCACTACCGGCCAATGGTTTGAAGTGACTGCGTATCCATCCACACAAGGTTTGTCCGTATATTTTAAAGACGTAAGCATCAGAAAAACAGCAGAAGAGCAGGTGAGGTTGTCGAATGAGCGTTTTGAAAAAATTGCAGAGGCTACCAACGATGCTTTGTGGGATTATGATACGGAAAACGATGTGTTGTTTTGGGGCAAGGGATTCAATACACTGTTTGGGTATGACCCCGATGAAGAAAGGCCGAATTTTAACTTGCTCCTCAGCTTGATACACCCTGATGACCGTGAACTGATCCGGAGCAGAATTGAAAAGTCGATGGCCGATGTAGGGATAAGCAACTGGTATGAGGAGTACCGGTTCAGAAAAAGTGATGGCCAATATGCCTTTGTGATAGATCGGGCCAAACTGATACGAAACAAGCAGGGGAAAGTAACCCGGGTGGTAGGTGCCATGACAGATATCAGCTACAGAAAGGAATACGAGGAATCGCTAAAGCACCTTAACGAAAAGCTCGAAATGCATACCCGGGAGTTGGAAATGACCAATGCCGAGCTGGAGCAGTTTGCTTATATCGCATCGCACGACTTGCAGGAACCGCTTCGCATGGTTTCCAGCTTCATGACACAACTAAGTAAAAAATACGACCATATTCTGGATGACAAGGCCAGGCAATATATTCATTTTGCCGTTGACGGTGCGGCAAGGATGCGACAGATCATTCTTGATCTACTCAATTTTTCAAGGATTGGAAAAAACAGTGATGAAGCTGAGGAGGTAGACTTGAACACATTGGTGCATGAAGTGCTGCAATTCCACCACAAAACCATAGAGGAAACCGGTGCCGAAATAGCATGCGGTCCATTGCCGGTGCTGAGGACCCATCGAATTCCCATGATACAGATGTTTCAGAACCTGATCAGCAATGCCATCAAGTATCGGAGGCCCGATGATAAGCCCGAGATCGAAGTGTTTGCCCGGGAAGAAAAAAATGACTGGGTAATTGGCGTAAAAGATAACGGCATTGGTATTGCCCCTGAATACCATGACCGGGTATTTGTCATTTTTCAGCGATTGCATGCCCGGGATGAATATGAAGGTACCGGTGTAGGTTTGGCCATCGTTAAAAAAATAGTGGAAGAAATGGGGGGAAGTATCAAAGTGGAATCTTCGATTGACCGGGGTTCGACTTTCCTGATCACCATTCCCAAAGAGAGAAAATACAACTTTTCGGCTGCATCAGGCTAACATTACACCAGGCTGCAACCGCACAAAAAGGTATCCTAAAACAAAAATCAAATCCCCACCAGTAAACTCAAACGGGATTTTTTTCTGCAAAAAACAACTCAAAAATTTTGCGCAATTAAATAGTTGCATTTATATTTGCAACCGAATATTTGCATAATAAATATGAAGACGCGAAGGGACATTTTTCAAGCCATTGCCGATCCGACCCGAAGGGCCATTCTGATCTTGTTATCGGTACATGCCATGACGCCCAACGCCCTGGCAGAACATTTTAACACAAGCAGGCAAGCTGTATCGAAGCATATCAGGATACTGTCGGAATGCGAGGTTGTGTCGCCGGTTCAGAAAGGGCGAGAAATATACTATCAATTGGAGTGGGAAAAGATGAGAGAGATTGACATTTGGCTGGAAAAGTTCCGCATTCAGTGGGAATCTCGTTTTGATCAGCTCGACAACTTACTTAACCAAATAAAATCAGAATAGCATGAACACGAAAATTACCACAGACTTGAAGAAAGCTACATTTGAAGCCAGGCGAGAGTTTAAAGCTAACGTATCCCTTGTTTGGAGAGCGTGGACTGAAGCAGAATTGCTTGACAAGTGGTGGGCACCTGCACCCTGGAAATGCGAAAGTCAGGAAATGAATTTCAAGGAAGGCGGCAGATGGGTTTACTTTATGGTTGGCCCCGAGGGTGAAAGGCATGGTGGTATTCAAATATACGAAACCATCAAGGTGGAGGACTATTTTACCGGAAAAGATGCCTTTGCAGATGAGTTGGGAAACATCAATGAAGATCTTCCTGTATGTCAGTGGAAAAATACCTTTATTGAAACCAAAGAGGGCACTTTAGTGATCAGTTTTGCGCAATATCCTGATACGGAATCGCTGGAAACTGTCATTAAAATGGGAATGGCGGAAGGACTGACCATGGCGCATAATCAACTGGAAAGTGTATTGAAAATACTGAGTGCTTAAAATGACACGGTTCACGACATCCCGCGACGGCACGCAGATTGCCTACAGCCGGCAAGGCAGCGGCCATCCGCTTATTCTGATAGACGGCGCATTTTGCCATCGAAAGTTTGGTGCTAATGTCAGGTTACCCGGCTATCTGACCGATCATTTTGAAGTGATCACCTATGACCGCAGAGGCAGAGGTGAAAGCGAAAACACCCTGCCTTATAGCATGGAACGGGAGTTTGAAGACCTGAATGCAGTGATTGAGGTAACAGGTAGAGAACCTTTTGTATATGGCATTTCGTCGGGAGCAGCCCTGGCGTTGGAAGCTGTTAAACACGGACTGGCCTTTAAAAAGCTGACCGTATTTGAAGCGCCTTACATCACCGACCACAGCAGAAGGCCATTACCGCCTGACTACCTGAGCACCATACAGCAATTCATTGGTGAAAACAGGCCGGGCAAAGCTGTTCGATACTTTATGGAAACCGGAGTAGGCTTGCCAAAACCTGTAGTATGGTTAATGCAGTTAATGCCTGCATGGAAAAAAATGAAAGAAATTGCTCACACCCTGGAATACGACACGCTTATGTTAAAAGAATACGGTCAGGGAAATCTATTGCGAAAAGCTGACTGGAAGCGAGTAGACATTCCTGTATTGGTGATTTCAGGAACAAAGAGTGAGCAATGGTCGCAAAATGCTATGAAAAATCTGGCCGAAGTTCTTCCTTTTGGTGAGCATTTGAGTCTTGCAGGCCAATCACATCTGGTAAACCCCAAAGCACTGGCACCGCATATTTATGCCTACTTCTCAGCGAGTTCAGACGTATAGATCCCATTCTGTAACGTATATAGTACAATCTTTATATTTCCAACTTAAATTTCTAATTATGGACGCATCAGAAAAAATCAATGAGTACATTCTGAAACATTCCGATTGGAAAGGAGAATTGATTCAACAAATCAGGGATCTTATCCACATAACCGAACCCAATATCCGAGAAGAGTGGAAATGGAATAGCCCTGTATGGTCACTGGATGGAATGGTTTGCAGTGCCGGTGCTTTTAAAAAGCACGTTAGTCTTACTTTTTTCCGGGGCTCAGAGCTTGAACATGACACCAACCTTTTCAATAGTCCACCGGGTTCCAAAAATACCCGATCCGTCATGTGGAAGGAAAATGAAACTTTGGAGCAATCAGCGCTTAAAGCCCTGATTAAAAAAGCAATATTGCTTGATCAAAACGAATAAAAACCATGGAAATCAAGCGAAAACTCATTCTCTATATCGCGATGAGCCTTGACGGATACATTGCCAAACCCAATGACGACCTGAGCTTTTTGTCAATAGTAGAGAAAGTAGGCGAAGATTACGGTTATAAAAACTTCTCAGATAGTATCGACACTGTAATTTTAGGACGCCGAACTTACGATTGGGTTACTGCGAATCATCAGTTCCCCCATGAAGACAAAGAGACATATATCATTACACACACCCACAGACCGGCCTTCGGCAAAACGGTTTTTTACACAGGAAACCCAGCTGAACTGGTTACCAATCTCAAACAAAGACAAGGTAAACATATCTTTTGCGATGGGGGTGCTGAAATTGTTACCCTGTTCCTGAAAGAAAATCTGTTCGACGAACTGATCATCTCAGTTATTCCCATTATTGTAGGTAGTGGTATAAGGCTTTTTAAGAAAGGGATACCTGAACTCAGACTCAACCTGAATTCAGTAAAAAACTTTGATACAGGGCTTGTTCAGTTGCATTATGCCTGTGGTGTTTAATGTTTTTTTATATCTCTTTGTTGGAATACGAAAACCATACTGCGTGCCGGAATGAAAAGTAATTTTGGCGTAAAAATTAATACCGTGCAGCATAGTTACCAGAGAATCTTCTGTATCTTTATTGGGTTGGTTTAGAATGTGGATATACATAAAAGTAATGCCCGCCTCAGATAAGGCTTAGATTTTATTCTAAAATTGTTGCAAACAATTTCTTCCGTGGAAAAGAATCAACTACTTTGAAATTGATGTTCATGAAAGCCCTTAGAATATTAATCCTTGCAGTTGGACTTACTTGTACTATCTCAACATACAATATGTTATCTGCACAAATAGAGAATACCATGCGAATGAAATATGAAATCAAAGGAGACGGAAATCCAATCGTGTTGGTTCCGGGTGGGTTAACGGGCTGGTTAAGCTGGGAACCTTTTACAGAAGCATTTGCTCAAACAGGAACGGTGATCAGGGTTCAGCTTTTGGGTGTTGAATACGGCATAAAAAATCAACCACTTCCAGATGACTATTCTTTGAAAAAAGAAAGCGAGGCACTGGCAGCCACCTTAGATACATTGGGCTATAGTAAGCCTGTTGATATTGTAGCCTGGTCATATGGCGGGTTAACCGCGCTGGATTTTGCCCTGGATAACCCGGATCGCATCCGCACGCTAACACTTATAGAACCCCCGGCACTTTGGGTTATCTATGCAGCAGGGTTCTGGAATGAAGAAGTTCAGGAGCTTGCTGATTTTAACTTGTCCTTTACCGGCGACATTACTGAAGAAATGCTGGTTAAATTTCTGGTTCATGCCGGGTTTACCCAAGAAGGTCAGTCAGCAAAAGAACTCCCACAATGGGAGTTATGGAACTCTTTCAGAAATTCGCTTCGCATAGTTCCTTATGTTGTGTCACATCATGATGAAGCCAATAGATTGCATCAGTTTCAGCGTCCCACACTGTTGGTGAAGGGAAGCGGTTCTACCACCATTATGCATCAAATAATTGATCTTCTTGGGGAAGCAATTCCGCAGTCCAAAGTGGTTGAGTTTCCTGGTGGTCATGCACCACACATTGTTTCCAGAGACATGTTTATGAAAGAGCTTGAAAAATTTCGCTCTGATAATCAATAATAACACTGATAGCCATCATCAAGCTGGCCAGGCTAGTCAACAACAACCCTCAAATGGCGGTGAATTTAAGAAAAATTACAGGTGGTGCCTGTTCCATATTGTTAGTCAAGCCTTTACAAGTGTTAGCGTAGTTCTGAGAAATTCCCGGCTCATGAATTTAGAAGATTAGTTGACTCGTTTTGTAAATTCAAGTAGATTCACATCAAAAATTGTGGAAAGAAGCAACACCCCTCAGGTAGTATGGATCACCGGTGCTACTTCAGGAATCGGAAAAGAGCTGGCACTCCAATATGCTGAAAAAGGATATTCGGTAGTAATTAGCGGCAGGCGTACAGAACTGCTCAACGCATTACAAAAAGATATTCAACAAAATGGCGGTGATGCTTTTACTGTAGTTTGTGATGTTACAAACTCCCGGTCACTGGAGGAAGGGGTTGCCAGTATTATAGCTCACTTCGGACACCTGGACATAGCCATAGCCAATGCAGGCTGCGCGGTGGTTGGCTTGGTGGAAAACCTGACTGAGCATGACTGGAACCGGCAGTTAAGTATCAACGTAACCGGCTTGGCTATGACGGCGAAATACGCTCTACCCGAACTCAAAAAAACAAACGGGCGATTAGTGTTAATGGGCAGTATTTCAGCCATATTACCTGGCCCCATGATTGCAGCCTATGGAGCCAGTAAAGCGGCTGTCCATATAATAGGAGAGTCTCTGCAAATTGAGCTCCAAGGCTCTGGAGTAAGCTGTACCACCATCCATCCGGGGTTTATTGACAGCAATATCACAAGAATAGATAATACCGGTCATTTTCATCCTGATCGCAGGGATCCCAGACCTGCCAATCTGATGTGGCCTACTGACAAGGCCGTTAGGGCTATGATCAGAGCCATTGCCCGGCGCAGAAAGGTTTATGTCTTTACCGGTCATGGCAAGGTGCTTTGGTTTATTGGGAGATTTTTTCCCGGAATAGCCCGCAGAATGATGGCAAAACAGATTAAAGAGATCTCAAAGGATATGTAGAAAACATCCCTGCAACAAAATTCCGTGCTCCCTGAAGTTAGCAGCAAACACCACATTGCTCATAAAACATTGGTTTTCTTTTCCTTTGCAATATTGAGTTTGTTGGATTCAAAAGAATCTGAACTGGAATGAAAAGTGTCCAGATTTCGTGAGATTCATGTATGTGCTCAGTGAAAAACCTTCAATATTGTTCGCCACCATACTCACTGCCGAAAACGCGAAATACACTACATTTACGCTGTGCAACTCACCACCACATACCGGCAGATACTCAACATCTCCTTTCCTATTATGGTGGGGAGTGCAGCACAAAACGTGATCACCCTCACTGATGGTATCTTTTTGGGCCGTTACGGGGAAATTGAGTTAGGTGCCATTGGGATTGCCGGTGTGTTTTACCTCATCATTGCCGCTATTGGTTATAGTTTTACCAAAGGTGGGCAAATAATGATAGCCCGCCGTACCGGGCAGGGCCGCTATGAGGAGGTGGGACATATAACCCACGCCATGCTGGTGTTTGTATTTGTACTGGCAACCATCATGTTTTTAGTACTTCAGATTGGAGTACCCTGGTTTTTTCCTTTTTTTATACAATCAGAACTAGTTTACGAGCGTAGTCTCGATTATCTGTATTACCGGTCGTTCGGCGTGTATTTCAGCTATATTGGGGTGGCTCTTATTGCCTTGTACACAGGTATATCGCGCACAGCTTTCATCATTTATACCACGGTTATTCTAGGTGTCGTCAATGTTGTTCTCAATTACGGACTTATTTTCGGTGATTTTGGTCTGCCTGAAATGGGAATGGCTGGTGCAGGACTGGCGAGTACCATAGCAGAAGGTGCCGCTTTCATCTGTTTTGCTGTATACCTTATTACTGATAAACAGAACCGGGTTCTACAACTTTTTACCTGGCCCCGGATCGATATACCCAATATAATTTCTCAAATCAGGATTGCCTTACCTGTAGTGGCTCAGTCCATTGTAGGCTTAGGAAGTTCGTTCCTGTTTTTCAGCCTCATCGAAAACCTGGGTGAGCAAAGTCTGGCTATCACTAATCTGGTGAGGATGGTGTACCTCTGTTTTTCGGTTCCGGTGTGGGGGCTTTGCTCGGGAATACATACCATGGTGAGCCATTATATTGGCAGCCGAAAACGAATGGGCGTTTTGCCCATTATCCAAAAAACGGCATGGCTTTCATGGTTCATTATATTTGTATTTACGCTGCCGGCGTGGTTTTTTCCCGGTTTTATTCTGGCCATTGGAACTGATGACCCTTTCCTGATTGAAGGTGCTGTGCCCGTGTTGTACATCCTTATTATCGTATTGTACATCTTCAGTATTTCGTCCATCTTCTTCAATGGTCTTATCGGAACCGGAGCAACCTTTAGTGGGCTGAAGATTCAGTTTTGGGGAGTGGTGATTTATCTGCTAATAGTATACATTGCCATAGAATGGCTCAACGGTGGTTTGCAAATGGCATGGGCAATTGAGATTCTTTATTGGGTGTTTATCTTTTTTCCTTCCTGGTATCTTCTTCGGTCAAAAGGCTGGTACAAGCTTTCAGTTTAAGCATGGTTTTCGTATTTTTACATGCTTTTTCCGTAATCTACAATTTAAATCCTGCACACCATGGCCGGTCATAATAAATGGTCAAAGATCAAGCGAAAAAAAGGTGCACTCGATGCCAAACGTTCAAAAATATTCTCCCGTATCATTAAGGATATCACCATTGCCGTGAAGGAAGGTGGTAGTGGTGACCCGGATTTTAATCCACGTCTTCGTCTTGCCGTTTCAAACGCCAAAGGAGTTAATATGCCTCGTGAAAATGTTGACCGCGCCATCAAAAAAGCTCTTGAGTCTGATGGTGATGCTATTTATCAGCCTACATACGAAGGTTATGCACCCGGTGGGGTTGCAGTGTTTGTAGAATGTGCTACCGACAACCTCAACCGAACTGTAGCTGCAGTAAGGGCAATATTCAATAAACGCGGTGGAAGCCTGGCTACAAGCGGTTCAGTTGATTTCCTTTTTGAACGCAAAGGTTTGTTTACCATTCCTCTGACAGACCACAATCCGGAGATGCTGGAACTGGAATTGATAGACGGTGGTGCTGAGGAAATTGACGTGGATACAGAGCTTGGCGAAGTCAACATTACCGTGGCCTTTGAGGATTTTGGTAAAATGCAGAAATGCCTCGAAGACCTCAACATTGAACCACTTAGCGCTACCCTCGAAAGAGTTCCCCTTACTACCAATTCCATCCCAGCTGATGATGCTAAAAAAGCCCTGAATCTAATCGAAGCCCTCGAAGATGAAGACGACGTTCAGCAAGTATTCCACAACCTCGAAATGACAGAAGAACTGGCAGAATTATTAAGCTGACCAAAGGTAATTCTCACCACTACGTCATCCAATCTTCGTCTTCCCACACACATCCCCTCCTCTACGTCCACCTAGCTACGTACATTGTCAATTTTCACACCCCTCCACGTCCATTGTCCATTGTTCAATTGACAATTAAATCGTCCTCCATTCAAGCTCGGCGAAGCACTATTGAGGTAACTTCAGGCAGTATGCCCACCCTTCCCGGATATCCAAGAAAACCCAAACCGCGGTTGACGTACAGAAACTGATCATCTTCCCCGTACAATCCCGCCCACTGCCGGTATACAAACTGACTGGGGCTGAATCTGAAAAATCCTGGAATCTCGATTCCAAACTGAAATCCATGGGTATGGCCTGACAGAGTAAGTGTAATGTCGCTGTATTGTGGTCGAACAAACTTGTCCCAGCTGCTGGGGTCGTGGGACAAAAGGATCTTTACATCAGCATTTTCACAACCACTGTATGCTTTACTTAAATCGCCATAGGTAGGGAAATTAGCCCTTGCAGCAATGTTACCAACACCCAGTATAGCCAGTTTAGCCTCACCTACCTTCAGCATATCGTGTTCATCGAGCAACAGTTTCCAGCCCATCTGTTTGTGGATGCTTTGGAACAGCTTCATGTTGTCCGATTTCGCTTCCCGGGATGGCCAGCGGACGTAATCTCCATAATCGTGGTTGCCCATAATTGAATACACGCCATGTTTGGCCTTTACTTTACTGAACACTTCAATATAAGGCAGCATTTCATCAGCCCTGTTGTTCACCAAATCACCGGTAAACACAGCCACATCAGGTTGCTGGCTGTTAATCATGTCAATGGCATTATACAGTGGCTCTTTAAAGGTAAAACTTCCTGCATGGATGTCTGAAATTTGCACAATCCTGAATCCATCCAGTTCTTCAGGTAACCCGGAAATCGGTACAATCACTTCGTGAAGTTGATATCGGTAAGGGTTGCGCAACATTCCATAACTCAACAACGCAAATGGTAAAGCCCCGGCCACAATGCCGGCTGTACTGATGAATTTTGACCGCCCAGCATCATAAGGTGGGTCAGTCGTGATGTAATTATGCACGCTCAATACTAGTCTTCGCAAATCATCAAACAACACAAAAACTGCTATCACAAACTTCGAGATATAAGCAATCACCACCAGCGCTCTGATCAAGGTAAATGCCGTTGAGTATCGCTGTGGAACATCGGTGTAAAGCCACAGCAAAAAAAGCACAATCGCCAGTACGGGTACACTCCAGTGAAGCATGTACAGTGCCGTTTTCCACCGGGGCAGCATGTTTTGAGCCACTACCCTGAGAGCAAAAAACGATAAAAGATCGATAAGGGCCAGGATGCCCAGAAAAATGATAAAGCGCATAGATGGAGTGTCAGCTATGCACTATATACAGTTGCAATGCCTGTTTTGTTTGCCTCCCTTCACCACAGAGAGTGCCAGGGATTCCAATAGAATTGCACTTTTTTTTATATCCCCCCTTGCGCCATATAGTAAAATGCATTTAAATTGCCTGTCGGTAGTACAACTTACTTTGCATTCAGTGTTTTACCCGCTCAATTATTCAGCATAACTAAAAAAGCATGTTTATGACAGCTCGATTAACTACACTTATTGCCTTTTCTTTTTCAATCGCCTCTCTTTATGGGCAACAAATCAACCTCAGTGGAATGTACGGGTTTACCAACAACGATGTTTTTCCACGAGTTTACGGAGTTAAAGCCGCTTGGGGAGGTTACCTTAGCCAAAACTTCCATGCTGAAGCTCACCTTGGATACAATAATTTCTTTGAATCCATGCGCGGTGAACCCCCGCACGATCAATGGTATGTAACCAATTTCCGGCGAAGCTTCGGCTTTGGACTCACAGGGCTATTCAACATCTACAGCCCTCCCGGACCCGGGCGAATTATGATGGGTGCCGGTGTATCGGTTCATTATATAGAATATCGCAGGCCTTTTATGAATTCCAGCCTGGTATTGGGAACCGACATCACTTTTCCCCTGGTTTACCGGGTTGACAGGTTTGACCAATCGAGGTGGGGAGCATTTATAGGTGCCGCAGGAAGTTGGTGGCTCATGGAGGAAAACAATAATTATTCCCAAAATTTGAATTCCTCAAAATTCACTGGGCTTAATGTGCAGGCTGGGGTGGTCTATAATCTTTCAGCCCCTGAACCTGATAACCAGTGATCTGACCATTTTAAGCTGCATTTTCCGCGAGGTCACAATTCAGGTCATAAAACTCTCAGGGTTTTGATACCTTAATGCCGGCAATTTTTCCGGATGAGGTAATGCAATATGCTATGACGAGTTTTTTGCGGTGCTTGTGTTTATTGGGGATATCTCTTTGTTGGGCTCCGCATAGCGGAGCTGTATATGCTGTCTCCACAAATGACCATCCTCTACTGGCTTATTCAGCAAATTACTACCGCCTGGATATCACTTTTGATCCCGGCAATCAGTATATTGACGGAACCGTGGATATGCACTTCTATGTGAACCGGGAAACAAACAGCATCACGCTGCGACTCGATTCGCTGCTCAGCATCAGCCATATAGTTCTCGACAACGATGTACTGCCCCGGCAGATCATACGTAGTGGCCGTGATGTAGAAATACATTTTCAGCAAACTCTTTTACAGGATCGGCAGTACGTTCTGAGTACTACTTACCGTGGCATCCCGCGTACAGCTCCCGATCCCCCCTGGCAAGGTGGCATGATATGGGCTCAGGATGTATTGGGCCGGCCTTGGGCAGGTGTTGCCTGTCAGGCTGAAGGCGCTTCATTGTGGTGGCCCTGCAACGATCATATTGCTGCCAAACCCGACAGTGTCAGCATGCATTTCACCGTACCTGACACCCTTGTGGCTGCAGCCAATGGCCGATTAAAAGGCATCCAACCAGCGCATCTCGGCTACCATACCTATTTATGGAAAGTAACATATCCCATTAGTACTTACAATGTCAGCATCAATATAGGGAGCTATTCCCTGATTCAGGATTCTTTCCAAACTCCAGACAAAAACTCTGCCTTGTCTCTGCAATACTATGTGCTGGATTACAACCGGAACAAAGCTGAAGAACATTTTGCCCAGGTAACTGATGTACTCCTATGCTTTGGCTCAATGCTGGATCACTACCCTTTCTGGAACGATGGCTACAAGCTGATCGAAACGCCCTACCTTGGCATGGAGCATCAGAGCGGCATTGCTTACGGCAACAAATTCATGGACGGCTACCTGGGCCGGGGATTGCCTGACGGCATAGTCTTTGACTATATCATCATTCACGAAACTGCCCATGAGTGGTTTGGCAACAGCGTCAGTGCACTGGATTATCCTCATCTCTGGATACATGAATCCTTCGGCACCTACCTGGAAACCGTTTATGTTGAGTGCATGTACGGCAAAGATGCTGCACTCAGATACATCAACAGTCAGCGAATGCTCATTCTCAACGGAAGACCGCTGTCAAGTCCACTGTATCAAAGCGGCGATGTGCTCCACAACACCGACAAGTATTACAAAGGTGCATGGATGTTGCACACAGTGAGGAACCTGTTGGATGATGATGATTTGTGGTTTGCCATGCTCAGAGAGCTATACCGCAATTTCAGCCACAGCCGGGTCACTACTGATGATATTACCGGTTTCATTGCATCGTTCACCGGATTGGATCTGGATGCATTTTTTAAACAATACATTTACCAAACCGCTTTGCCCCTGCTGCAATACACTGTAGAGGCTTCCGGTAGTGACCTGCTGGTCACCTGCCGCTGGCAAAACACAGTTCCCGGATTTGATATGCCGGTTAAGGCAGGTAAAGCCGGCCGGTTTCAATCTGTGTTCCCTGTGCAGGATGAGTGGCGTACCTATGTTTTTGAAGATATGGATCCGGAATCTTTCACCTTTGCCAGGCATCTGTTTCTCATCAATACCCGAAAAATGAATCCGTAATATGGAAATCGCGAAACACAACAAACATGCAGCTGTATTTGGTGCCACGGGGCTCATTGGCCAAAAACTGCTTCCACTGCTTCTGGACAACGATGCCTACAGCAAAGTAACCATCTTTGTAAGGCAGCCAACTGATTCACATCATCCTAAATTGCAGGAGATTCCAATCGACTTTTCCCGGCTCGATAAGGAAGCCGAACACTTTCCCAAAGCCCATGATGTATTCATCTGCCTGGGTACTACCATGAAAAAAGCCGGTTCAAGAGATGCCTTTCGTCAGGTAGATTACGAATATATAACCCGTGCAGCTCAGGCATTTTGCAACAAAGGGGCCAATCAGCTTCTCCTCGTTTCTTCTATTGGTGCCCACCCCGATTCTCGTTTTTTTTACAGCCGTGTAAAGGGAGAAACGGAAAACAGTATTAAATCACTGCCATTCTGGAGCCATCATATTTTCAGGCCTTCAGTGTTATTGGGCGAACGCAATGAAAGCAGGTGGGGTGAAAACTTTGCGGGAGTATTGGGCAAAGGTATCAACAAGTTGACCGGAGGGCTGCTCAAAAAATACAGCCCCATTGAAGCCGAAGTGGTAGCTGCTTCCATGGTAGCTGCTGCCCAGCGTTTTGTGCCCGGCATACACACTTATGAGTCAGACATGCTGCAGGATCTTGCAACATCGTATTACGGTAATAGTCAGTTACACAGGAAAAGCTGAATCAGGGCAATACACTTTCGATGCTGTTGGTAAACCAACTGACCGGGGCAAATGCTGCCGGGTCAAGCGTTCTGGCAATGGGGCTTCCGGTTTGAACCTGATCGCCAGGAGCTACAAAAACCTCTTCTGGGTCAATGGCGGTATACATAGTTCGGGTGCTGTCATCGTGGTCAATAATCACATAGCAACACTGAATACCCCCGTCCGAATCCAAATCCATTTGTACTTCTACCACCACACCGGGGCGGTTGGCCAGTATGATGTCCTGATCCAGATTTGGCTTTTCGGAGAACAATGTACCTGACCACTCTTTAATAGGTGCTGATACGGGAAACTGAAGATATCCCATGTCGTAATCCAGCTCATCCCAGGGCATGGGATAGTCCATCATAGGCCGCGCTGCTACGGTAATGATCCATGCCTGCTCGTAGACCCTGCCATTACTTTGCACCCGGAGCCTGACGGGATGATTGCCTTCGTGCTCTGCCTGCGGACGTCCTTTCAGCGTTTTTTCGCCTTCTTTCATACACATCCAGTCAGGCCAGTGTCCAACAATGGCATCAATAGCTGGATCTTCCTTCAACAGGATTTCATACTCAAACCGCTCACCGGGATATACCAGAATGGGTGGTGAGGAAATGAAAATTCCGCCATTGTTCTGGACAGCTTCGTTCATGCAGCCCTGAGCCGGCAGCAACAGGACGGCTAACAGAAATAAACAGATGTGGGTTAGCGGACGCATGTGGTTAAAGCTTCCTGCAGATTATTTCACTGCGGGTATGCAAATATAACCCGTTAAAGTTTTGTTAACAACCAATAGGCTATCTAATTCCTAAAATTAACACCGGAATGTCGCCAATTAGCCTTCCGGAATGATCCTGAAAAACAAACCGGGCATTTCTGTCAGTACGTAGATCAACCCGTCAGGGCCCATCCTGATATCCCTGAAACGGGCCATATCTACCAGTAACTTTTCGGTATACACAACTTCATTGCCTTCGAGCACTACCCGGTGGATATGTGTTCCTGCCAGGGCTCCTGCAAGGATATTGTGGGTCCAGGCCGGATAGCGGTCGCCCCGTACAAAGGTCATACCACATGGAGCTATGGACGGCGTCCAGTCGAGTACCGGGTCTTCCATGCCCTCCATGGTGGTATGCTCTGTGATTATGGTACCATTGTAATTGATGCCGTGAGTTACCAGCGGCCAGCCGTAATTGCGCCCCCTCCGGATAATATTGATTTCGTCGCCGCCCCGCGGCCCGTGCTCATGCGCCCAAATCTCCCCCGTAACAGGGTGGATGTCCATACCCTGAATATTTCTGTTACCCAGTGTCCACAATTCAGGCATAGCTCCTTCTTCATCCACAAACGGATTGTCGTCAGGCACAGAGCCGTCATCCCGTATCCTGAGCACTTTCCCATTGTGATTGTCTTTTCGCTGGGCATTATCCATCACCCCGCGATCACCTATTGCGAAATACAGGTATCCCTGACTGTCAAACACCATGCGCGAACCGAAATGAACTCCTCCCACAGTATGGGGCTCACCGTGAAACAATAGTTCATGCTCTGAAACAGCGTCATCCACTATCCTTATTCTGGAAATAGCTGTATTGCCCCGGTCTCCATTGCCACGCCTGGCATAGGCCAGATAAATCCAGCCGTTTTCTTCGTATAGTGGGTGCAAGGCTATATCCAGAAGTCCGCCCTGTCCGTTGGCCCAAATCTCAGGCAAACCCTTAATTGGATTGGCTAACAGTTTTCCGTCCCTAAAAACCCTCAACCGCCCGGGTCTTTCGGTAATCAGGATATCACCACCGGGCAGAAAGGCCATTCCCCATGGATTCTCAAGGCCTGTTGCCAGCGTATCTACAGAAAACGACATGGACATGACCACGGAATGATCAGTACCTTCATCACCCTGCGGAACTCCGGCACAAGCCGCAAATTGAAACATGAAAATCGGTATCATCCAATGGAAATACTTGCTGTATGCAGACATGGCCATAATTTTTTGATCAGATTCCCCTATATAAGATGGCATAATTGAATTGGGTTTAAAATACAGACTACTATCCACAGGCAAACATCAATACAGCTCGTTTGTATGTTTTTACCAATAACGCCATGCAACACCTGCAAATCCTTCCTGCCTGAACCGGCAACTCATATTCGCTGATAAAAAATGTATTGGTCTGATGAAGCGGGATGAACTTATCCGCTATTTTCATTGTATTTAGTGCGAAATATTTTAAAATAAACAACCATGGACGATCTGTTGAAAAAAACCATACACAAGGGTGTAGGCATGGCTTACCGAGCACTCGAGCACCTCGAAAAAACCATGGACGAATGGATTGGCGAGGGAAAAATCAGTGAAGAAGAAGGAAAGAAAATAGTTGACTCCTGGAAAGAAGATGCCGCAAAATGGCAGGAAAATTTCGAATCTGGAGTTAAAACCTACACCAAAGCCTTTGTTGACCGGATCAACGCACCATCCCGGGAAGAACTTGAGCAATTGAAACAGCGAATAGAAGAGCTGGAATTACTGCTCAAAAACCAACAGAAAAGTAATCAGCAATAACACTTTGATCGCCAATACAAATCTGCCATTATGGAAAGCCTTTTGAAAAAATTCATCTATACCGGTGTTGGCCTGGTAAGCCTTACCGCCGAAAAACTTCATCAATCCATTAACGACCTGGTAAAACAAGGCAAGATTTCGGAAGATGAAGGCCGAAAAGTTATTGATGAGATCATTACGGAAACCGAAGCCAAACGAGGAGAATTTGAACAACGGATTCGTTCTGTCGTTGAAAAAGTAGTGGATAAGGTCGACTTTCCGGGTTATTCCGAGTTCCATGCACTCACCGAACGCGTTGAAGCCCTTGAAGCCCGGCTCGGGATTGGTGGAGATAAAAAGGCTTCCGTCAAAAAAGTGAGCCCGCGCAAAACCAAAGCTAAAGCTACATTTGGAGCGGAAACCACCGAAGAAAATATCAATTAGTCCGGTTCAAACGCCGGCTTGTTAAGAATAAGCGCATGCTTTGCGCTTTGTGTTCATGGTTGTGAAGTGCCGGTATGCCCCGGCACTTCTTTTTTTCTCAATAGTGAATCCAGACCATCGATTTTCACTGTATCCTGGTTGCCCGAAATTAATTCCGGTAATTACTTGTAGATATAAGGCTGCAAACTTAATTTTGTAGCCCGTTTGCCGGAGTGGCGGAATTGGTAGACGCGCTGGATTCAAAATCCAGTATTGGCAACAATGTGAGGGTTCGAGTCCCTCCTCCGGTACTAAACCCCGACTGAGTTATCAGCCGGGGTTTTTTTTGGGTCTTTGATACGATTTTTCAATCCCATAGCACTTTTTTCTATTCAATTTTTGTGGGCTTAAGCAGCATTTTTACCTTTGCAGGCTAAACCCAAACAAAATGCGATCAATACAATCAACGGGCATGCTTGCCCTCATTCTGCTTTTTTCCGGCACGTTGTTATCGGCACAGATCATCACTCCGGGTAACGGGTCACTGTTTACCCTGTCCACTCTGCAATCCCAATATCCAGACGATTTTCAACTGATCTCCGAAGAAGAACAGTTGTACCAGCTAATGACTAACCTCACCCTTTCTGAAGGCGACAGCTTTATTCACCTGCAGGAAACAGCGGCAACCCTTTTGCTTGGGCCGGGTGTATTCGTCAGCTGGGAAGGATACGTGCAGATTGACGGCGGCGATATTTTGACCATTACGTCAGCAGACACTCTCAACAGGTATCAGGGCATGGACTTTGAAACAGCTCCCGGTTCATTGATCAGAAACACGCATTTTCTTTACGGGAACGGTGTGTTTGTAAGGGCTTCTGATCCCGTATTTGAATTTTGCCGTTTTGCATGGCACGGTCACGGTTACCGCAGTGGGGCACTCACGCTGTCTAACAGCAATGCCCAAGTTATCAACTGCCTGTTCGAGTACAATTCGCGTTCCGGTATCAACAGTGCAGCCAATGGCAATGCCTCACCACTGATCGAAAACAGCTCCTTTGTAGCCAACAATACTTCCAACGGCAACTATCCGCAAATCAACCTGGGTATCAGCAACCAAAATACTCCGGAAACGCCCATTCGCATCATCAATGCCTACATCGAAGGGCAGTATCCCATGGCCGGAGGAATTGCAGTGAGTAACCTGCTGGGTTCCGGATTCTCCAATGCAGTGATCGAAAACTGTCTGGTATTCAACAACCGTTATGGCATAGCCCAGCTTGGTGGTAACATTCACGGCATTATTACCGGCAACTTAGTGGAAAACAACAATATTGACGAGAATCCGATGACCGGAGGCAGCGGCCTTAATTTTAACGGAACGGCCACCAACACAGCCATTGTTTCAGCCAATCACATTACCGGGAACCTCTGGGGTGTCACTATTCAGGGTGTGGCAAAACCCAACTTTGGCATGGTGGATGACCCGGAGTCGCCCGGTCTCAATTTTTTCGACGACAACGGCAACAGCGGGGATATCTTTGCCCTGTACAACAATACTCCCGACACCATCTGGGCACAGAACAACATCTGGTCAGCCACAGAAGATACCGATCCCGAAACCGTGATCTTTCATCAAAACGACAATTCAGAGCTGGGCCCGGTGATCTTTGAACCGGTCTTTATCGAAACCTCAGTGTTTTCTCCATACACGGCAGGCAGTATTCAACTGTACCCCAACCCTGCCACTGCTAATACTGAAGTAAGATTTAGCCTGAGTAATTCCAATAACACCGGTATGAGTTTTGAGGATAACTCTTTGTGGGCGGATTATCCAGATGCAACATGGAGCTGGTATAAGCTGGACGGGCAACTGATCAGTCATGGCCTCCTCATTGCATCAGAAAGTATGGTAACTCCGGCAAATCCGGGCCTCTACCTGTTGGTAATTCGCCGGGGATCGGAAATTTACAGTGCTGCGGTGAAAGTAGCATCCCGGTAATTTCCGGCAGGTTTTGACAATGACCATCGAAAGTTTGTCAAACATGGGCGAAATGTCATTTACAGATCAGGTTAAAGCCATGCTGCAGCAAAGTGCAGACCCATCCCGTGCTGAAGCTATGGCAAAATATATGCGCAATCTGTTCCCCTTTTACGGGGCCAACAGACCGGTACTGGACGACATATTCCGGCGCCTTAAAAAACTGCCTTCATTTCCCGATGCCAATCAGGTGCCCGAAGTGGTGCTGGCTTTGTTTGAGCAACCGGAAAGGGAATGCCAATACCTGGCCCTTGAAATCCTGAAAAAGCATAAGAATAAACTGGAGCCCAGCCATTTGCCCCTGATCGAACAGCTCATTACCCACCGCTCGTGGTGGGATACCGTGGATATGCTGGCCGGCCACATTGCCGGACATATTTTGCTCAGGCATCCCGATCATCTCGATACTACATTATGGCACTGGAATCAAAGTGCGAATATGTGGCTGGTACGCAGCTCAATAATTGCTCAACTCAAATTTAAAAAGGAAACCCGGGAGAAACTCCTATTTGATCTGATTTCCCCCCATACCGGAAACAAGGAGTTTTTTATTGCCAAAGCCATTGGTTGGGCGCTCAGAGAATATGCTAAGACTAATCCTGATTCGGTCACACGGTTTATAGCCCATACTGAAATGCAGCCACTCAGCCGCCGCGAAGCCTTAAAAAATCTTCAAAGCTGAAACGAGAAGTTGCTTTGGCCTTATGGCTAAATATTGTTCCCTCAATAAACAGATCAGTTACCGTGATTGACCAGTGAAGACACCCAGGGACAGCCAATTTCAACAAATAGTTTGTTCAAGCCAAGACAACAAAGCACCTCAGGGTTATCAGCAGGTGACTTCCTTTACCTAGCTGTGGATACAGCTACAACAAAGAGATATCAAAAAACACAAGTCCAAATCGTCAGATACGGGAGGCTTCCAGATAAAACCAGTTCTTCAAAAATGACTTATCCAGAGAACCTGAATTATTCACCAGGTAGTAATGGCCGTTTATTGTGCGTTTATTGTTAAATCCCCTGAAGGCGGTTACTAAGGGATCTTTTTCATCCAGACCACAGAGCAAATAGTCATAAGTGCCAAACCTGAATCGGTTCACCATGGCCTTTATAAGCGCTTCCAATATATTGGCATCCCGATTTTCAACGAGAATGGTGTGGAGGTAAAGGTACCTGACAAGGCTGTTTGCCGGTGGAAGTGTATTCATTCTTCGCAGCCCGGCCAGCCAGTTAAACACGGGCCGGATGATCCGGTAACTTCTGCTGTATGCGGTAATGCGTGTTTGTTTAAAGTGCATTTGATCCCAAACTCCACAAATACCGACTAACTGCTCTGAACGATAAGCCAGAAAAAAATCGGATAAGTCAATGCCGTTATAAAAGCCCATATTCAGTTGGCTGAGACGATAAACCGGGAAATAATCAATTTTTGCACCTTCACGGTCAATAAAATCCTGCATTTCCTGCATGTCCTGTGCAGTTGCCTGCCTTACATGATACTTTGTAAAAGTCTGCTTTGGCTGCTTGAGACCCAGCAGGGTGCTGTTGTACGTACCGGCAAAATGATAGGCGGGGACTCGTCCTTCAGCAGCCAGCCGTTGACTGCGTGCAATGATACTCAACATATTCGCATTGTCCCCGAACACAATAGTTTGTGCCGGAATACCATGTAGAGTTGTATCTGATTGCTGCAATAATCGGATAAAGCGATACAACACTGAGCTGCCTCTGTAATCCGGGTGAATTCGCAGGTCACACAAGTAACGGCAGCGTTTTACGGCTGAACGGAAATAGACTTCCCGAAAGCCAATATTTACCACACCGCATACCAGATTCTGGCTTTTGTCAATACAAATATAAACCTCCGGATGGTTGCACTGAACATAAGCACCGGTCAAATACTCCGGTTCCCTTTCCAATGCCAGCGATATGTTTCCAGAAACAGGCAACCTGCACAAAGCCCTGATTTGTGGATCGTACTCAGCGGAATATGGAACCATGTCAAATTTTGCCATTCAATAGCCAATTAAGTTTTTAAGAGTACCCGGCAAAAAAAGCAAAGGTATTTTTATATCTCCGTCCTTTATCTGTCGTGTTTTGCCATACCATTCCATTAAACGTTGCGAAAATCCGGCTTTGCAGAGCTCGGCAGTCAAAGGTGCAAGTTGTCCTGTTTTCATTGCCTGGGCATAGTAAGGATTCTCTTTTAGCCCCGAATCTACGTTCCCGGTAACTTCCGCAATCACTGACGCATCAAGCTCTCCTTCAATAAGCAGCTTGTAGCCCGCCACAGAATGCTGTTTCCATGCATAAAGAAACATTTTTGGCATTCTTTCCGAAAGTTGTTGATTATTCTTTGTTATAGCTCTTTGTTTCCATGCTGAGTCGAAAATTTTAGCGAGGGAAGCTTCGTAAAGTTTCTCCCCTATCATGTCGCAAACTGACCTGCCCCGCCCTGTAAACTCAAAGCAAGGTATTGACTTAATAAATCCCGTACATTTTACAATATCTCCGGTACAATATCTGTAAAGACCACCTCCGGTGGTCAGCACTACTTCGTAAGTTTGTCCGCTATCCAATTGCCAGGCTGTATACACTTTTCCTGATTCCTGTTCTCTGAACTCAAAAAAATGACCTGTATATGCCAGCACATGCATATCGCTGCCAAAGGGAATAGTTACCAGACCCTCAGTTGATAGCAGTCCTTTTCCCTGCACCCGAACATCTCCCAGCAATTCTTTCAGTTCCGGCATCCACATGCCTGCCTGTGCCTGAGTCCAGCAACTCAGCAATCGAAGCTGAGGAAAAAGATTGTGCAATGTAAACTTTCCTGAAAGCAAAGTTCGGAGCATTGGCTTTCGACTGTAAGCAACAGGTAAACCATCGAGAATTTCATCATAGTGTTCCGCTAAAAAGCTGTGAAGCCGAATCAAAAACCCCGGGCTCCATACAGATATAAAACGTAGCCAGGGAGCCATCAGCAGGTTACGCCAGGTCTTAACATAAAAAGAATGGGCTGAATGGTATTCATGTTGCTCTGGAGCTCTGATCAGCATTTGTCTTAACATCCAGGCAGTTAATGGATTAAAATAGTCTGTATCTTCAGAACTGCCAACGGGTGTACCTGCTGACGTGAAACCTTGTTCTTTCAATTTTGGTGAAACTGACCAGTATGCAGGTCCGTCAAATATTGCACTGTCACTTCGGTATAGCTTATGCATCCACACCTGTATGCCACTTTCCAGTTCTGACTTGAGGTTTGCATTGTAGGGTATTAGTTTAGACTTACCGGTAGACCCGGATGTGGTTTCGAAAAACAACGGTTTCCCGGGAAAAAGCACATTGGATTTACCAGATTTCATTTCCTCCACGTATAAAGCCAGCTCTTCATAGTCCTCAGTCAATGGAACGGCGTCGGCAAACTGTGCATAGTTTGAAACACCGGCAAAACCGTATTTTTGACCTATTACAGTTTCCCGGTTGTGGTGCAGCAGCCATGATAGCATTTTACGCTGTACCTTCTCAACCTGATGCATGTTGCGGTTAAAATGCAGGTATTTTCTGTAACCCGAGAGTAACCACAGCCTGTTAATCAACGCAGCCTTCATTGAATCACTGTTGACTCCAGGCCTTCCAATACATATTCCCTTGCAGACCGTTTAAAATTTTGAGGATCAAGACTCGCCAGACAAACCAATTCATCACCCTGGTAAAATCCGGGATTGCGCTCCAGAAAAAATGCAACATGCGGGTTGGTGCGTCGCTTAAAGGTGCCCGCTGCAAAGTCAGGACACAACGCACCGATTGCATGGTCAAATTTGATTATTCCTTTTTCCGGAACCCAGTTATCCGGATACAGGATTGCTGAAACACGGTGAATGATGTTAAACAATTCCGGATGACCGTGATCATTGTCGATGGATGGGTAGTAATGATGGAAAAATAATGGCAGATACATATACGTGCGGTGTCCCTTGGACATCAGATACCAATACCAGGGCCTGCTGCGATCGGTTGAAATGATGTTACCAACGGCAGTACACCAGCCACGAACCATCACCAGTGATCCCCAATGTTCCCTGGCAATGATAGTGTCACCCGAAAAAAGGATATGGTATTCGGAGCTGCCGGAGTTTTTCGGGTTGATTGCAAATGTTGTAAATCCCTGAATCTCTTCACTTTCATCCAATATCAATCCGGTAAAATGCTTATTGGCCAGGTCACGGTCAAAGGTTGCGCGGTTCATAGCATCATAACCGCTTTCCATAAGACGAAACATTCGCTCTTGCTGATGGAGTGTCAGTTGCGCAACCGGGATGGTTCTAAAGGTTAAAGCTGATTTCATAATCGAGTTAAATCACATTGCCATTACGGGTCTGTAAAAAAATTCCCCGCCAAACACCTTTTCTGTATTGGCTTTCAGTTTCCTGTCAACAAAGTTATTCATGATATTAAACACCGGTCTGAGAATATTGGGCCTTCCGGCCACTTGCGCCTGGAAATCGAGAAAAACCCGGCGCATGGAAGGATCATAATTGATAATGTTGTTATAAAACAATGCCCCGTCCAGTGAAATTTTCTCCCTGGCCAGTGTTATACCCATTGAACGGACATGGTTACCCACATCAGCACAGCACATTGTTTTATGCCTCCAGTATGGGGCAAAGCTGTAATTATTATCCATTCTCTGTAAATCAAATCTGGATTGATTCACCGGATTAAACATGGGCACTTCTTCAATGCGAACACTAAAAGTTGCCAGGAAATGAAAATCCGGACGGGCTTCCCGCATAAAATTCAGGGTATCGTTGAGCGTTTCTTCCGTTTCACCCGGATAGCCGACTATTAGTGAAATCAGCGTGCTAATTCCGTATTTTCTGCAGTTTCTTATTGCCTGCAAGTTGCTTTCAACCGTACAACGCTTATTCATAAGATCAAGCATCTGCTGATTGCCGGATTCCAGGCCAATCTGAACCTGATGCACGCCGGCTTTCTTCATAAGACTTACCACATGCTCATCAGTGAGGTCGTCAGCACGGGCGTAGCAAACCCATTTGACCTTTGTTTTTTGTTCGATCAGCAGCTCGCAAAAGCGAATTAATCGCTTTTTGGGCATGGTAAACAGAGAATCAAGGCAGGTAATGAACTTCACGCCCAGCTGAGTGTGATATAAATTCCAATCCAGGGCCATCTTCTCCGCACTCTTATACCTGAACTTTTTGTCGTCAAACAAAAAGGGATAATTGCAAAAGCTGCAACGGTAGGGGCATCCGCGAACACTCTCATAGTATATGTGACTGTACTGAACTCCATGGTAGTCAGCCACAATTTTCCAATCAGGTGTAGGTAAGTCATCCAGATTTTTACTTTCGGGCACACCACTAAAAAGTAATACCGTATGCCCTCGTTGTTGAATTCTGCCACGGATTGGAGCTTCCAGGGATTTGAAACCGGATTGTATCCATTTTGCCAGTACCGGTACAAGATACTCCCCATAGCCCACTGCCATTATATCAATATCTGACGAACCTTCCCAGGTTTTGTACAAACTGCCGCACAGTGCCCCACCAATTACAATCCGGTTGTGATGGCGTTTCAGCATTTTGATCAGGGGCATCATCTCACTCATATCATGCAGCAAGGTAGTAGATGCAAACACCACATCTGTTTGATTGATCAGTTGATCGGCCCGCTCCGGATCAGAAAACAACAGGTCATAAGTAATGGCTTCAAAATCAATTGACTCCCTATTCAGTAAATCCGCCAATACCACTTCAGTCAGCTCAGGAATGGAATCGTTTTCACAATTGAGATAATCAGCCACCTGTTTCGGCTTGGTGTGCATTTTAGCATACAATAAGTGCTCTGCAGCTACCAATTTAATCTTAGTCTCCAGCCAATGGGATTTGGATGATCTGAATTGCATATATTGCTTCCTCATGGCATTCCAAACCGATTTTTCGCCAGCATGAAGTAATCCACCGGTTACTATAAGAACTTTATGCTCTTGACCAATCATACCCAAAATTCAATTTCCTTGGTTATTGGGTTCGGAGGCGCAGATAACTTACCCGATTCAGCGTAATTGCGCAGAGATTCAATATACAAGTGCATGTAGTCACATTGGGTGGAGCGGTAATCTGTTGTTCCAAACTTTTTGATGTTTTCTCCATGAATATCCATAATCCAAACATCCTGATTGATCACTTTTCTGGTATAGGCATTTAAAGCAATTCTGGCTAAAGGGGTGAGCCACCCAAACTTATAACTGATCAGGGTGTAAACAATAGTTTCAAATGGACGTACCGGTGTACATGTGCTGGTAATGATAAATCCCCGCTCCTGCTTGCCGAATATATAGTCCACGCGAGTGTTGTTGGGCATGTAAAAGTTGTCTGTATGAATCATGGGCAATCCTTTCGGATTAACCAGCCAACGTGAAAAACCAATTGAATCATTCGGTTGGTCGTACGATACCAAAACACTGTCCGGAGTACGCTCCACTTTTGCCTTTATGCATATTTGCCGTCGATCTCTAAACCAACCTTTATGCACAAAAACGGTGTGAGGAACATCCATGAAGTTTTCCACCAGATCTGTTACGTTGTTTTTGAACCTGGTTACCATGTAATAGCTATGCCAGCCATATTCTTTCATCATGGGCATGGGGAATGGTTCCTTATCCGGTGTTTTATTTTTTCCCATCCATACCCAAACCAGACCATGTGCTTCCCGAACCGGAAATTGCCTGATGCTCTTATTGGGAATACGCTCAGTGTGTGGGCCTTCAGAGGGGATCTCAACGCATTGCCCGGTCCCGTTATACTTCCAGCCATGGTATGGGCATACAATGCAATCGTTAACAATTTTTCCCCGGCTCAGAGGGGCATTTCTGTGATTGCATCGGTCTAAAATTGCTTGAACATCGCTTTGCCCGTTGCGCCAAACTACTATAGGCAGCTCAAAAATAGTGACTGCAACAGGTTTATCTCGTTTGAAATCACCGGATTTGCCTGCTGCATACCAATACTCCGTTAAACTGCCGGAATTATTATACATCATAACTTCCCATGTATTTACTGCATTTGCCTATTCAAAAAACACATTTACTTTTGGTTTATAAGTTGCCTGATCAAAAATGTAAACAAATTGTCAACATTTAATTTGGGGTCTATTCGATCCTGCAACGATGCATGAAAAGAAGGATATTCAGACCAATGAAGAGCCGGTCTCAAATGATGAGCGGTATGAAACCCTGCATTGAACACAAAAAAATTCAACACTTTACCGGTGAAATTTCTCGAATGATTATACGTCGAATCAGCATCACAATCACCATGTTGCAGGTAGTTAAAAGCCACTAAAACTATCTGACAAACAATATTGGGTATAATAATATACATTACCGTGTTCCAGGGAATTACAATAAACATAGCTGAATATACCCCAAGCATAAACACCAGTTCCGCATGGTTGCGGCGCTTCATGGTGTGACCCTTTCGACTGTTGAGCCACTTTCTTTTATTGTTGACAAACCTGATTACTGTAGCCACAGTATAGCTGCATATACTATGAATGGCATTCTTCTTTTCATAAGGTAAAGTCCAGCCCCAGTCATCAGCACTGTTTTCTTCTGCGTGGTGGTTAATCTGGTGAATGATTTTCATGGACGAAAAAGTAGTACCCGTAAACACGTTCATAATATTTTCGAGCAACAAGTTCAGTTTTCTGTTGCTGAAAATTCTGAAATGCAAATGATTGTGTTTTATATTGTACAGCACGAAGGTCAAAAACACCAGCGGAATAATACTGACCACCGCCAATGGCGGCAAAATCACCCAAGCCAGCAGCCGTAGCAATGCGATCAATGCTACTGTAAAAAGTGAAATCCTGTCATATGCATTCCTGATCATCCTTAAATCTTTTAAAGTTCCACTCCGCTTTCTCGTGGAGATGAATAAATCATGGAATACGCCGTCAGGCTTTTGGCTTTTCTAAGCCAGTCATACCAATGTATCTTCAAGGTCGATTGGTCCGGTTGCTTACCCAGATTGTAAACCGGAATTCCGGGTTTTTGATGATGCAGTCCATGACGGTCAAAATAATAAAATACGTATTTCGACACCCAGTGCGGATAAAGAATCGTTCTGGCATATCTGTCCTGCTCCGCATACCTGATGGCTTTAACATCATCTGAATCATTGGCAAATTTGCCGTCAATGTGAGTATGCTGGCTCACAAGAATCAGGTCTGACATAAACAGGAATACTCCAAAACCCAAAAGCCAGTGATGCAGCATAAACATAGGTATCCATGCAAACAAAACACCGTAAATAAATACTACAAAGAATATACTCAATAGAATTTTCCGTCTGTCTTTAGCTGCAGGGAACCTCACAAACAGCCGGGGAATGTTCCAAAAGTTCTGAATGACGAAAACAGGAGCCATTACAGGTATCCAATACTTCCAGCAAAAGTTGACAACTTTCACAACCCACGCTGCCGGCTTCTTTAGATACATTTGAGGATTTGACGGATCCTTGTCCCGCCATCCGGTCCAAATATGATGCTGATGATGAGCCAGCTTAAAACTGTAGAAAGGAAGCAAACTGGGGATCGAAGTAAGATGCCCAAAAATGACATTCAGTGATTTTGTCCTGAATAAACTACCGTGAATTAAATCATGGTGTAATATAAACCACTGTAACAAATTAATACCCAGCAATATCTGAGCAAAAAACCAAATTATTCCGGTACCCCAAAAGGAAATGAACAAAGTTGCTGAACTAAAAAAGCACTGCCAAAGAATAAGTCCAATGGCTATGAGGTTACTCCTTTCATTTTTTTCCATAGCTTTTTGTTAATGTTGAAGAATTTCCAAATACTGATTGATGGCAGCGGGTTTAACACATTCTCTGCCTCCGGCATGCCATTGTATCTCAATTTCGAGGTTTTCAATTGAATTTTGAATATGGCCTAAACCAAACAATAACCGGGTATCTCCCATGGCACTAAAACCCGTTACAAGCCGAACTTCACGATATTGCTGCACCAGTTCCCCATTGAGCTCATAGCGTACCCAAACTTTACTGCCTACAGCATCGCGATTGGTTGTAATGCCATTTCCTTCAAGCCGAAGCCCGAGCCAATTGTGATCGGTCAGTTCATTGCGGTATAATACAGGAGGACCAAACTGATCGGTAACAAGGATATCCAGTGTGCCGTTGTTGTCAAAATCGGCCAAAACCACCCCTCTCGTATTGGCTCTGTGATCGAAGCCCAACACGTCAGCCAGATCCACAAACCCTTTGCCATAATTATTCAGGTAAATTCTGTCCGGCTCATTGGGATAAATGTAACAGCCTCGTATGTCGGCCCATTTATCGGCATAACTGTGAATTTCAGGTCCTGTTCGCGCAATCTGAGCCTGGTAGTACCAGTAATTATGCGCCTCATCCCATCTTTTATCCCAGGCATCATCAACCATCCCGTTGGCCTGAACAATATCAAGCCAACCGTTCAGGTTCAGATCACCAAATGCAGCCCCCCAACCAAACCTGTTGGGATTCAATGCATTCAGTCGTGAAGCTCTTTCTCTGAAATCTGCCTGGTCAGCACCATCTTCCGTGTGGTTCATCCATAACAGGCTACCTTCTGCCTGCATGGCATGATGCACATTGCTTACATAAATATCCTCTTTGCCATTGCCATTCAAATCGCCCACTGAAACATTCATTCCCTTGTAGGTATCCAATCCAAGGTCTCCATAAAAATCGCCTTCCTGACGAATAAAATATCGACCTTCTATATTCAGGTAACAGTCATCCCGGCCAAAGTCGTTGGCAATGTATAGATCTGTATACCCATTATTATTGATATCAAGGGTTCCTACAGCAAGGCTCCATCGTGTTTCAGGCAAGCCCACTGCTCTGCTGTCAAGTGGTTCAAATACCCTTGAATCTCCGGTATTGAGCAGTAGGTAGTTCAGCCCCCCATTGTTCGCATTATGCCAGCTTTCATGCATAAAGTGAAACATTCTCCGGTCGCCTTCAAAGTGAGGCTGAGGCAGATCAAAAATATTGAGGGCAACCTCCTGATTATGATAACCGGGCAAATGTGTTTGCATCGCGTTGGCAATAAACAAATCGAGATACCCGTCATTATTGAAATCAAAGGCATTGGCAGCCAGGCAAATCGTATTCAGATTCTGTAGAAAAGGCACTTCTACCTCCTGAAAGGAGAGCTCCCCGTCGGGTATCATCCTGTTCTCAAACAACCTTGATGGCCCAAAGCCAAACCCTACAAACAAATCCTTATCCCCGTCATTATCATAATCCAGGAAAAAGGCAAAACCAGGAACGCCATAGCTCACAGGGTCATCCAGATACCGTTCCAAGTCAGGAATTGCCACCTTTTCAAATTGGAAATTTCCCTTATTCAGGTAAAGTTTCCCCCGCCAATCATGGTGTTTAATGGTTTGTGTCAAGAACAGGTCAGGCAGACCGTTTAAGTTGACATCAGCTACGGATGCTGCATCGCCTACAGATAGCAACCATTTGGCTACATGGGCTAAACGGGGATCGGTTTCATTCAAAATATTGCTTTTAGCCCAGCCCAGGCCGCTGTGGGATTCCGGGATCTGGGTTAACTGAAACAAATCCTCCTGTGGAATTACCGGGTTGCGTTGATTAATTTGAAATGCCAGAAACACCGGTATAAAAAAGATGGACAAAACAACAACATGGGGTACCCTGATCTTTACGGTTTCCCATATCGAAAAGCCGGGTTCTGTAAATAACTGCCGGCCCAGAAAGTAGAAATACCGAATCGCTGCCACGGTTAGTCCCGCAAAAAAGAAAGTATAAAGACTAAACTTCAGGTGAAACAACAGGTCAAACAGTGCTATGGAGACGCCGACAAGTATTTGGTCGGATCGCTTATTCGGACTGGTAGACGGGTCCGTAATCATATAAAAAGTAAAGAGATAAAAAGCAGGTGAAGTAACGGAGCTTAAAAACAGCGTTTCCCATGGAATAATGTATTCCATAATCTGGGCTCTGTAAAGCGTTTGCAAAAAAAATGTTATCAAAAATGATGCGATCAGCCAGTTTCTGTTGATGCTGAACACAAAAAGAAACAATGCACCCGTAACGACAAAGAAACCCATCATCCATGCCGTTTCAGCACTGCCATACCACTGATATGCCGGAGCCAGTGTAACAAATTCACCGCCTAGCAAAATACAAATACAGATGGCAAACATGGAAGGATTAAAAAAATGTTTGCCACGCAAAGTAATCAGGTACTTGGAAGCAATACATATAAATACCGGCAGCCAAAGATTGTGCATTCCATACGACCAGTTAAGCAATATTGCCAACGAACAGCAAGAGATCATGGCCGATAGCGGGAATACCTTTCGGGATCGCAATAACCCGCTCAATACCATATCCAATACTGCCCCGGTAAAAATCAGAATAAATATATGGTGTGGCTGACGACTGAATCCAAGCATCGTCATTCCTAGAATGAGATATAAAAACAACAGTAAAAATGCACGCCATCGGACATCTGACAATGAAGGCGGCCTGTAGCTTCCCTGCCAGGCTGAAAAATTCCAGTTAACCATAAACAGCAATTGTGATCACGATGATAAGCAGCGTAACTACGGAAAACACGATGTTAAGTTGAAAAGTCAGGCTGTTTACCGCATTGAATCTGGCATCATGTGACCCTGCGAACCAAATCGCCTGATCGCCTGTAGTTGCGTTTCCTACAGCTTTATGGAAAACATACGCATAATAAGAATCACATAATAGCAACATGCATATCTTTACTAGAAACAGGGGTAAAATTAAAAGCTGCCAATCCGAAAAAATCAGACTTGTGAAATCGTGGATCAGAAAAAACAGTGTTACAAGAAAAAAAAACAAGTTAGAACCAATGCCATACAGTGGCTTCCAATTTTTGAACTTATACATCATCAGCATTTGTACAATACTCCGAAAATATATTAAAATCACAAATACCAGTAAGCCATAATAAAATGGAAAATCCGCAGGTGTATATATCAACAAGACAATGGAAAGGGCCAGATAATTGAACAATACGTATGACAACCAGAATGACTTAGCCCGGGAAATAGCCCCACCAATCTGATTTCCTTTTTGCTGAAGTTTATAAACATAATACCCTTTGAGTATAAAAATGCCGGTTAAAGCTAGCAGTAAAGGAATCATTGGTGTAATGTTTAAAAAACCATGGCAGTTTCACCGATCAGGAAAACACTACCGACAGAATTCTCTGGTACTGCATTAAGTATGACCCCGGCTATCATCGGTTCAAAAATATGGTATTTGACATATATCACGCAAGCCCCCGTTTTAATTGATCTGGCATTGCAAGTTTCACCTTTCATGACCTGTAGGACACCAAGAGGCACTCAAATTCTACATATCAAAATCGTAATCTATTGATTTGCTGATGCATGTAAACACCTTTTGGCTGGGCTGATGAAGTCAGGGAATAACCCTCTCGTACTATTAGCCTGCATTCATTATCTTTACCGAATACATCAAAATAAAATTTTCATGATTCAAGCAATCAATCCATACTTCCAGGATATTCAGCATTTAGGGAAAGTAATGCTTTTAGTGCTGATTTTGCCTTTGCTGTCAGTATCGTGTTCCGTTGATGACGACGACATCCTGAACCCTTTGCCCTTTCAGAGTCTTCTAATGATCCAACTGGATTTTCAAAGTTTGGAAGTGAAAGGAATTACTGAACTGGAACTTGAACCGGCTTCCACCTTTTTCTTATCAACGGTGTACATCGAAGAAGATGACTTTGGTTTGCTGGAGATCAGACATTATGAATATTCTACCCGGTTGTTTTACGGCAGTATGAGGTCAAGCGGAACAGGCGAAAGAATATTCCCCGCAGAACTCGATGATCCAGCCCACTACAATACTTTCAGCAATCCCATGGGCCTGCCTCCGGGGTTTTCCTTTAGTCCCGTCATATTTACCCTTGAAAGTCATTATCCCGAACACATAGATTACGATGCCATTTGGAATGCAGTCCGGAACTATGAGATAGTTTTTGATTATTTTACATCAAACCCCGGTGGGAAAGTATCCATTTTGCTGTTTAAACCCCGGACTCAGGCTTCTGCTTCCGATACCTGGGAATGGTACATCTTTTGGCACAGATAGTAAGGGAGTGAGGTCAATAGCAGGAAACCCGCAGGGAGACCTTTACTTTTCCGCAGGTACTCCGTATGAGAAACTGAAAGCATTTTGACGAAATCTCTGTAAAAAATCACCATGCCTGGCGGAAACAACAAAAAGTGATCAACAATCAATCCCATACAAAACAACAAGCACAGCCAACTTTAACACGATACCGGATAATGCCAGTAACATAAAGGCGTTAAAGTGAGATTCAGGGCCCGATGATATGCAATTTACGATTACGCCAGTTATTCTGCTTTTTTTACTGCTGAGTTTACCGGTTGCGGAGATGACTGCGCAAAAATACTCCAATGAGTTTATGACACTGGGTATTGGAGCGCGGGAAAAAGCCTTGGGCAACAGCATTGTGGCATCAGTGGAAGGCACTTATGCAGCATACTGGAATCCTGCCGGCCTGGTGCGTTCTCCCTTCCATCTCGGTGCCGGTGTAATGCATACGGAATGGTTTGCCGGCATAGGCAAGTTCGATTACGGGGGAGTTCACTACATCCCCGAAGAGGGGGATCAGGCGCTGGGCGTTTACTTTTTGCGATTTGGCATTGACAATATCCCGAATACTCTGGGACTGATTGGCCCCGATGGCACCGTGAACTACGACAACATCACCTACTTTACCGCAGCAGATCATGCATTGGTACTGAACTATGCAAGGCAATTGGGAGCCGAAGGGTTGAGTATTGGCGGCAATGCCAAGATTATCTACCGCAATATCGGATCTCTGGCCCGTGCCTGGGGTTTTGGCCTGGATGCAGGTGTACAGTACCACCGAAACCAATGGCGATGGGGAGCCGTAGCCTATGATGTAACCGGCACATTCAATGCCTGGTCGTTTTTCCTGAGCCCTGATGAAGAAGAAGTGCTAAGAGAAACCGGCAATGAACTTCCTGAAAACTCCATTGAAGTAACGCGGCCGAGAGTTGCACTGGGTATGGCATACTTGTGGGAATGGGGGATGTTTTCCCTGCTTCCCGAAGGAAACCTGACGATATACACCGACGGCACCAGGAATATGCCGCTGAGTGGGAATACATTCAGCATAGATCCTGTAGTGGGTATAGAAGCCGGATACCGTCAGATGATCTTTTTGCGTGTGGGCATCAACAACGGCCAGACTTTCCGTGATTTTGACCGCGACTATTACGTTGTTCAGCCCAATGCCGGTGTGGGAGTCAGAATCGGCAATTTCAGCATTGACTACGCATTGACCGATATAGGGCAGTTTGAAAGGCGGTCATACAGCCATGTCATTAGTCTTCAGGCCGGATTCAGGCCTCGAAATGCTCAGTAACCCGCTGCAGATCGTAGGTGTTGCAGAAAGGGAGATGCAAAAATAAAGGACTGCAAAAGTTCATTTTTACAGCTGAGAACTTCTTTGCGGTTACCGACCCACTCCAGTTGGCCATCGTGTAAAAAGGCAATGTTATCCCCAATTCCCATCACCGAGTTCATGTCGTGCGTATTGATCACTGTTGTCATATCGTGCTCCCGGGTAATGCTTTGTATCAACTCATCGATCAGCAGGGCTGTTTTGGGGTCGAGACCAGAGTTGGGTTCATCGCAAAACAGGTATTTGGGCTGCATAACAATGGCCCGGGCAATACCAACCCTTTTTTGCATACCACCGCTCACTTCACCGGGGTACTTCTTATTGACGCCTTCCAGGCCTACCCGCTCCAGGCAATAATCAACACGATCCTGCTTTTCTTTCTTGGTTTTGGACGTGAACATATCCAGCGGAAAACGAACATTCTGTTCAATAGTCATACTGTCAAACAAGGCTGAACCCTGAAAAAGCATGCCCATATCCATCCTGATCTTTTTGAGTTGCCTGCGGGATAGCGATGTGAATAATACATCATCGTACCATACCTCACCATCCGTAGCACTGAGCAGCCCTACCATGATCTTGATCAGCACTGTTTTACCGGCACCGCTCCTTCCAATGATCAGATTAGTCTGGCCCGCCATGAACTTATGACTGATCCCTTTGAGTACTTCAGCCTTTCCAAACGATTTCTTGATGTTTTTGATGGTGATCAATGCGTTCCCGGTTTTAAGTGAGCAATACGGCTATGATGTAATCAAAAAGCAGGATAAATATATTGCTGAATACCACAGCTCGGGTACTGGCTTTACCCAGATTGATAGAGCCGGCTTTCACATAATATCCCTGATAACAGGAAATAGAGGTCAGCAGAAAAGCAAAAGTGAATGCCTTCACAAACATCATAAACACGTTGTAAGGCAGAAAAAACGACCTCAGCCCCAAAATGTAGTCTGTTCCTGAAATTATACCGGTAGGCACCGAAGCCAGGTAACCACCAATAATGCTTACAAATGCGCTAAAAGCTACCAGTAAAGGTATCACAAACAAGGCCGCAATGATCTTGGGCAATATCAGAAAACCCGCAGTGTTCACACCCATCAGATACATGGCGTCAATGTGCTCCTTTTGTCGCATCCCGCCTATCTCTGATGCCATGTTCGAACCCACTTTCCCGGCTAATACCAGACATGTGATCATCGGTGCCAGCTCAATGATGGTAATGTCGCGAACAATATATCCGATATAGTATGCCGGAATAAAAGACCCTTCAAGCTGATATGAAAACTGCACGGCGGTAACCGCACCCATAAATATACTGATGAGGCACACAATGACCAGCGATCCCACGCCAATGTCATTCATCTGGCGCATGGTATCGCGGTAATACATGATAAAGCTTTCAGGCCTTGCAAACATGGCCTTCATCAGCAGTAAGTATTGTCCGAAATCGTGAAGAAACTTCAAAGCTTATTCGTTTGATGCGCAAAGGTAGTGCTTTTGAACTTTGTTTGGGTTCACTCATTCATTTTGCACGGCCACACAATGGTAATCAAAAATACATCTTGAAGTAATCCGCGAATAAGCAGAAAGTTTTTTAAATATGGGTATCTCTTTGTGGTTCGCGTTCCGCTCAGCAACAGTTCACCCCGGGTAGCTGGCACCAGAAGGATATGTAGTTCGGGTGTCATGGTTTTTTGCAACAATCAATATCCCGAACAAAACCTTTAGCCCCGGGGCAAAAACCACGCCACCCCATCAAGCCTACCCCCTACATATTCCTCCGGTACTGACCACCTACCTCATACAAAGCATGCGTTATCTGTCCCAGACTGCAATGCCTGCTTACATCCATCAAAGCATCAAACATGTTCCGGTTTTTCAACGCAGCTTGCTGCAACTCTTTCAGCTTTTGCTCTCCGGTTTCAGCCGATGCCTTCCAAAGCTGATTCCGCGTATTGATCTGATTTTCCTTCTCTTCCCCGGTTGACCGGATCACCTCAGCAGGCAACACTGTTGGTGACCCGTCTCGTCCCAAAAAGGTATTGACACCAATAATGGGATACTCCCCGGTATGCTTCAGTGTTTCGTAATACAGGCTCTCCTCCTGTATTTTGCCCCGTTGATACATCGTTTCCATCGCTCCCAGCACACCGCCGCGTTCAGTAATGCGGTCAAACTCGGACAGTACCGCTTCCTCCACTAAATCTGTCAGGTATTCGATAATGAATGCACCCTGTAATGGGTTCTCGTTTTTAGCCAGCCCCAGTTCGTGATTGATGATCATCTGAATGGCTACTGCCCTGCGAACACTTTCCTCAGTGGGTGTAGTAATGGCCTCATCATAGGCGTTAGTGTGCAAACTGTTGCAGTTGTCGTAAATGGCATATAATGCCTGAAGCGTTGTCCTGATGTCGTTGAATGAAATCTCCTGGGCATGCAGTGACCGGCCGGAAGTCTGAATGTGGTATTTCAGCATCTGAGAACGCTCATTAGCTCCGTATTTGAACTTCATGGCCTTAGCCCAAAGCCTCCTGGCAACACGTCCTATTACGGCATATTCAGGGTCAACACCATTGCTGAAAAAGAATGAGAGATTGGGTGCAAAATCGTCAATGTGCATGCCTCTTGAAAGGTAGTACTCCACAAAGGTGAAGCCGTTGGCCAGGGTAAAGGCAAGCTGGGAAATGGGATTAGCTCCCGCCTCCGCAATATGGTACCCCGAAATAGATACGGAGTAAAAATTACGAACTTTCTTTCTGATGAAGTAATCCTGCACATCCCCCATCAGTTTCAATGAGAATTCCGTGGAAAAAATGCAGGTGTTCTGTGCCTGATCTTCCTTCAGGATATCGGCCTGTACAGTACCGCGCACCGTGTTAAGTGTATAGCTTTTGATCTTTTCATACACATCCATCGGCAACACTTCATCGCCGGTTACGCCCAGTAAAAGCAGTCCCAAGCCGTTATTGCTTTCAGGAATGCTCCCGTGGTAAACTGGTCTTGGCAATCCCCGGTCATCGTACTTGCTTTTCAGCACAGCCTCAACATTTTCTTCCAGCTTGTGCTCGCGGATGTACAACTCGCATTGCTGGTCAATGGCTGCATTCAGGAAAAAGGCACAAATGGTTGCAGCCGGTCCGTTGATTGTCATAGACACTGAAGTGGACGGGTCGCATAAATTGAAACCTGAATACAGTTTTTTGGCATCATCAAGACAACATACACTAACGCCTGAATTGCCGATCTTCCCGTAAATATCCGGGCGGTGATCGGGGTCTTCTCCGTACAATGTAACTGAATCAAATGCCGTGGAAAGCCGGCTGGCAGGCATACCATGACTCAAATAGTGAAACCGGCGGTTAGTCCGTTCCGGTCCCCCTTCACCGGCAAACATTCGGGTAGGATCTTCTCCTTTTCGCTTAAACGGAAAAACCCCGCCGGTATAGGGAAAGCTGCCGGGCACGTTTTCCTGCATCTCCCATCGTACCCGTTCGCCCCAATCCTCAAATCCGGGTAAAACAACCCGCGGAATCCGGGAATGACTCAGCGATTGGGTGTGGGTTTCTACCTCAATATTCCTCCCTCGTACGCTGTAGGTATAAGTATCCTGCTCATATGCGCTTTTGCGCTCATCCCATTGCTCAATGATCCTTTTTGTGTGCCCGTCAAGATCCAGCTCAAGTTCATTATACCGATTTTCCAGCGCACGAATGGCCGCTTCATCGGCCTTGTCCTTTTTCAACAAGTCAATAGAGGTCTTCAGGCTGTAAAGCATTCTGGCCAGGGATGATTGCCGGCTTACGCGCTGATCATACTGCCGGTTGTTTTCGGCAATTTCTGAAAGATATCGGGTGCGTGCCGGTGGTATGATGTAAATCTTCTCACTCATCTCCATGGATGACTCAAAAGAAGATACCAGCTCAGTGTCGGTTTTTTCATGCACCAGATCCATCAGCCTCCGGTACAGGGTATTGGTGCCGGGATCGTTAAACTGAGAAGCAATAGTGCCGAATACAGGCATATCGTCAACACCCGCATGGAAAAGCTGATGGTTTCGCTGAAACTGTTTCCGCACATCGCGCAAGGCATCCAGCGCACCGCGCTTATCAAACTTGTTGATAGCGATGATGTCGGCAAAATCCAGCATGTCAATCTTTTCAAGCTGTGTGGCTGCGCCGTATTCAGGCGTCATTACATAAAGCGACACATCAGAATGATCGATAATTTCAGTGTCACTCTGCCCTATTCCTGATGTTTCCAGAATGATCATGTCAAAGCCGGCCACTTTAAGTATGTCCACTGCAGATTGTACGTGCTTTGACAGAGCCAGATTGGACTGCCTTGTGGCCAGTGAACGCATGTAAACACGATTGTTGTGTATGGCATTCATGCGGATCCTGTCACCCAGCAGTGCACCGCCTGTTTTCCGTTTGGAAGGATCAACGGAAACTATAGCCAGCGATTTATCCTTAAAGTCAATGAGGAATCTCCGCACCAGTTCATCAACCAGACTGCTCTTTCCGGCTCCGCCTGTTCCGGTGATACCGATTACCGGAGTTTTGATTTCGGCAGCACGGTTATACAAAGCCTGAAGTTCGTCCTTGTGCTGACCGGCAAAATTCTCCGCAGCAGATATCAGTCTTGCTATGGCCGGGTAATTGTCACGGGTCAGATGGGCAGGCTCGCTGTTCAGGTTCTCACCTACGGCAAAATCGCATTGCGCCAATACATCATTGATCATGCCCTGTAGTCCAAGATTGCGCCCGTCATCAGGGCTGTAAATCCTCGTAATGCCGTAGGCGTGTAATTCTTCAATCTCAGAAGGCAAAATTGTTCCCCCGCCACCACCGAATATCCTGATCTGCGGTGCTCCTTTCTCCCTGAGCAGGTCATACATGTACTTGAAGTACTCATTGTGGCCACCCTGGTAACTGGTGATGGCTATGCCCTGCACATCCTCCTGAATGGCAGTCTCCACTATCTCAGCTACCGAGCGGTTATGTCCCAAATGAATGATCTCTGCACCGATGCTCTGCATTATTCGCCGCATTATGTTGATGGCCGCGTCGTGGCCGTCAAACAATGATGCTGCAGTCACTATTCTCACCTTGTGCTGCGGTATATAAGGAGCTACCGTTTTCATATGTTTTTACTGATTGTGGTAAAAAAGGCCTGCAAAATTACGAAATACCTGCCTAATCACGAGGAATCCGCTTCAGCCTTTCGAATCCAATCAATTGTCCTTATCATGTTACCTTCAACTAAAAAAGGGTTCAGGCCTTTATTGAACTTCCTCCATTGCTGAAGTTCTGAGTATTTCTAGCTGATCCTGATCTTCTATTTTTATTGATCACTCTTTGTTCTGCATATTCCTCAATATAAGTTGGTGCCTGATTGTAGCCGCTGTATTCACTTTTCGACTTAATCACTTTCATGGTTTCTTGCAGACCCAACAGATCAGCATTATCCCTCAACTGCTTCATTAATAATGAGTTAAATTATTCATGGTTTATTGATAGGCTATAAAAAGTATTTATATCTGGAAACCGTTGCCTGTATTGCATTTTGTGGCATGAAATTAGCTATGGATTAGCAGTACGAACTGTAAGTGGCATTCGTCAACTTAAATCAGCAGACTTATGAAGTATTTATCCTTGCTTTTTACAGCAACTGTCATTTTATTTTCAGCGTGTCAGAAAGAAACCATGTGGTTTGATTCGGAAACTGAAAATCCTGTTTCCTTCAAAAATCCGGAAGTTGAAAAGCCCTTTAAGGCAGTAATAGATTTTGAAATTGCATTGCCTGACGACCAGGAGTGCAATGACGAAGCAGAAACCCGTCTGGGATTTGTGCTTAGTGGCAATGCTTCACACATTGGTTCTCTTTCCGGTAGTTTTTTCCATTGTGTTAATCTTGTCATGCCTTTTTCTGCCGGGCAGGGTCTTGGAACACTGGTAGCCGCCAACGGCGACATAGTGTACATTGAATACAATCTGGATATTGTAATAGACTTCGAAACATGGCAGTCCACCATCACAGGGCCCTATTCAGTTTCAGGTGGAACCGGGCGTTTTGTCAATGCCTCCGGTACAGGCGAAATTTCAGGCTCCCAGGATTTAACTTTGCCTAATGTCCCCGGAAACGCACAAATTCAGGGAAGCATCATCTACTAAAGAAACAGTGTTACATACCTTCAAAGCCATCTGACTAAGCCTGGAAGGTTTGGCATTATCAACCGAATTCGTTCAGGTTAAGAGCCAAATACTGTGGAGATTTCTACCCATACCGGGGAAGTTTTTCCCGCATCTATATTTAGTTTTCTCCCCAGTGAAGAGTTTCTGTTGAATTTCCCGGACAACCCGGGATATGGTTTTACCATAAAATGCGAAACCCCGGCTGCCGTTGGCAGTCGGGGTTAATTTTTATTGCAGTACCTGACAAAAAACGGTCAGCTACCACATACACCGGAAATATCGTTGATTAGTTGCTGCTGGCAGCCAATTCGATATCAGCCGGACGGATATTGACATAGGTTCTGTTGCGCTTTTTGCGCTTAAACTCAACAATGCCGTCAGCCAGGGCAAAAATGGTAAAGTCTTTGCCAAGACCAACATTCTCACCGGGGTGGAATTTAGTACCGCGCTGACGCACAATGATATTACCTGCACGAGCCTTTTGGCCACCAAACAGTTTTACGCCAAGTCGCTTACTTATACTGTCCCGTCCGTTATCCGAACTACCTGCTCCTTTCTTATGTGCCATGACAAAATCTGTTTAAAGGGCTATGGAATTAATTTCTAACTGAGTGAATGACTGACGGTGTCCGTTTTTAACGCGGTAACCTTTGCGACGCTTTTTCTTAAAAACGATCACTTTGTCGCCTTTCACATGATCTAAAACGGTGGCTGAAACACTGGCACCTTCAATGCCCGGTGTTCCAAACTTCGTTTCGCCGTTGTTGGAGGCCATCAGCACACTGTCAAAGTTCAGCTGATCCCCAACTTCTGCATCCAGCTGGTGGACAAAGATCTTTTGACCTTCCTCAACTTTAAACTGCTGACCAGCTATGGTTACAATTGCAAACATAATGAGAGGGTTAACTAATGAATAATCTGTTTACACAAGCCTTTAAATGCTTAAGCCTGAGCAGCAAGTCCGTTCACATGAACGGTAAGCTTTGACTTAAGGTTGCCGGCTTTGTTTTTGTGAATATGCCCGCGTTTTGCCAACCGGTCGATCATACTGATCACCTTGGGCAAAAATACCTGAGCTTCCTGAGGGTCAGTCAGTTCACGCAATTTTCGAATGGAAGTACGGGTAGACTTTTTATAGTACCGGGCTCTCAAACGCTTAACCGCATCTTGACGGGCTCTCTTTTTCGCTGATTTATGGTTAGCCATAATCTTATCAATTTTTCGGACGGCAAAGATAATGACATTCCCGCTAAGATTTTACTGTTTTTTCAAAATATATTTTGAGCCGCGCACCCAAAGATGAATTCTTTTGTTCCGATAAGGTACATATAAGTCCGCTAATATCCCGATTTCTTCGGATATTTGCAGCGTGAAATTGCGAGTACATTTTAACGCAACAGAAGTATAGACATGTCTGATTATTCTTATGTTTTCAATGCTCATCCGTCCTATATTGACGCGATGTACAAAAAATACAAGTCAGCTCCCGATCAGCTCGAGGATGGCTGGCGTACTTTTTTTGAAGGGTTTGAGTTTGCTTCTTCGGCCAACGGTAAAGCCGGTACACCTGTAGAATATTCCATGAATACCAAAGAACTTCAAGTTCTTGGTCTGATCAACGGCTACCGCCGCAGAGGTCACCTGCTTTCTACCACCAACCCCATCCGCACACGGCAGGATCGCTCTCCCATGCTCGACCTGGAAGATTACGGTCTGGAGGAGAGTGATCTGGACAAAGCATTTTATGCCGGCCGTGAAATTGGTATGCCCGATGCAAAACTGAAGGATATCATCGGCCGGCTAAGAAAGATTTATTGTGGCAATATCGGCCTTGAATATTTTTACATTGAAAAAAAAGCCACCCGTCGCTGGCTGCGGGAGAGGCTTGAAAACTTCAACGAGAACAGCTACGGATTTGATCTTGAAAAGAAAAAGCACATTCTCAGAAAACTGAACGGAGCCGTTGGCTTTGAAAACTTTCTGAACAAAAAATACGTCGGGCAAAAGCGATTTTCTCTGGAAGGTGGCGAATCCACTATTCCCGCCCTGGATGCCATGATTACCCTGGCCGGTGAGCTGGGCGTGGAAGAGGTGATCATGGGTATGGCTCACCGTGGCAGGCTCAATGTGCTGGCCAATATTCTGGGTAAAACTTACGAACACATCTTCAATGAATTTGAAGGTACCGCAGTGCCCGATCTCGCTTTCGGTGATGGAGATGTCAAGTATCACCTGGGTTACTCCTCTCAGATTGAACTTCCCGGAGGTAAAAAAATCCATATTAAGCTATCACCCAACCCAAGCCACCTGGAGTCGGTAAGCCCGGTTGTTCAGGGATTTGCCAGAGCTAAATCCGACATTCTGTACAACAGTGATTTCAAGAAAGTTATGCCTATCATCATACATGGTGATGCAGCTATCGCAGGGCAGGGTGTGGTTTATGAAACGATTCAGATGTCACAGCTTGATGGATTTTCAACCGGTGGAACCATACATTTTGTCATCAATAATCAGATCGGTTTTACGACCAACTATCAGGATGGACGGTCATCGACATACTGCACCAGTATTGCATCAACTATCCACGCCCCTGTAATCCATGTCAATGGAGATGACCCTGAAGCCGTCGTTTTTGCGGCTGAGCTCGCTGTTGAATGGCGTCAGCAATTCCAATCGGATATTTTTATCGATATGGTGTGTTACCGAAGACACGGGCACAACGAAGGGGATGATCCCAAGTTCACGCAACCCGTGATGTACGACATCATTAAGAAGCACCCCAGCCCCCGGGAGGTATACGCCAGGCAACTCACCGAAAAAGGGGAAATTGAAGCTTCCCTGGTCAAGGAAATGGATGATGAGTTCAGGCAGTTTTTACAGGAGCGATTTGATATGGTCAAGGAAAAATCCCTGCCATATACTTACCAGGAGCCCGAGCTGGCCTGGAAAGCACTGAAACGCGAAACCTCTTCCGTTGATTATGAAGAGTCACCGGTAACCGGTGTGAAAGAAGAGCTGATTCGCAAACTGGAAGACCATTTACATAGAATACCTAAAGACTTTAAGTCGCTCAGCAAGGTCAGGCGGTTGTATAGCTCAACACGAAAAATGATTGAAGAAAACCGCTATGACTGGGCCATGGGCGAATTGATGGCTTACGGCACACTGCTGCAGGAAGGGCACAATGTACGCCTCAGTGGGCAGGACGTAAAGCGGGGTACTTTCTCTCACCGCCATGCTGTGCTGGTTGACACTACTGACAAGGAGGAATACAATCGTCTGAACGGCCTGAACGGCAACTCAGGAACGTTCAGAATTTACAATAGCCTGCTCAGTGAGTTTGCAGTACTGGGGTTTGAGTTTGGCTACTCCATGGCCACCCCTGAATGCCTTGTTTTGTGGGAAGCACAGTTCGGCGATTTTTACAATGGAGCTCAGGTAATTGTGGATCAGTTTATTGCGTCCAGTGAAAGCAAGTGGCACCGGATGAGTGGTTTGGTGATGCTGCTGCCTCACGGCTATACAGGCCAGGGACCTGAACACAGCAGTGCAAGGCTTGAAAGGTTTTTACAGCAATGTGCCGAGTACAATATGACTGTGGCCAATGTAACCACCCCGGCCAACTTTTTCCACTTGCTCAGAAGGCAACTCAAACGTCCGTTCAGGAAGCCGCTGATCGTGATGGCGCCTAAATCATTGCTCCGTCACGAAATGTGCGTTTCGGGCATTGAAGATTTTACCGGAGATACCAGATTTATGGAAGTGCTGGACGATCCGGATGCGGGAAACACACCTGAAAAAGTGAAACGTGTGCTTTTGTGCAGCGGAAAAATTTACTACGAATTGCTGGAAAGGAAACTGGAAGACAAGCGCAATGATGTGGCCATTATTCGTTTGGAGCAGTTGTATCCGTTCCCGCTGAAACAACTGGATAAACTGGCTGAGAAATACAGGAATGCCGAAGCTTTCTGGGTTCAGGAGGAGCCTTCAAATATGGGTGCCTGGCAATATATTTGGGCATTTTACCGGCCTAAAAACCTGAAACTGGTATCGAGAAAATCCAGTGCATCCCCGGCTACGGGATTCAAGAAGATTCACGACAAGCAACAACAGGAGATCATTGATCAGGCCTTTGCCTGAAAAACCCAAAAACTATGAGTGTAATTGAGCTTAAAGTACCCGAAATCGGGGAATCGATCAGCGAAGTAACGCTATCAGCATGGCTGGTGGAGGACGGTGCCATGGTACAACTGGACCAGTCGATATGCGAATTTGAAAGCGACAAAGCCACCCTTGAATTCCCGGCAGAGGCTGCGGGCAAGCTTATTCATGTGGCTGCCGAAGGCGACGACCTGGCTATTGGTGCTGTGGTGGCTAAAATAGATACTTCGGCAAACGGGCAGGATTCAGGGGACCAAAGTAAAAGTTCAGGCAAAGACGCACAACAAAAAGATATCCCAAAACAAAAAGAACAAGTCGCCTCATCAGATGAAAAAACAGAAAGTGCTGTTTCTCATGCTGCAGGCCATCCTTCACCGGCTGCAGCCAAACTGATGGCAGAAAATGACCTGAAAGCTGCCGATATTAAAGCTACCGGCAAAGATGGCCGCATAACAAAGCAGGATGTTGTGGAATCGCTTAAAGAAAGGGAAGCAGCATCGGAAACTGTGCAGCCAGCAAAACAAGAACCGAATAGTAAAGAACCCACTCCGGCAGCGCCCTTCAGTAGAAACGAGCGCACTGAACGCATGAGCCGCATGCGAAGAACTATTGCCACCAGACTCGTAAGCGCTAAGAACAACACGGCCATGCTCACTACCTTTAATGAGGTTGACATGAAACCGGCTATGGATCTCCGCAAAAAATACCAGGATCGCTTTGTGGAGAAATTCGGGATTAAGCTGGGTTTTATGTCCATTTTTGCCAAAGCCTGTGCCAAAGCACTGATGGAGATGCCGGATGTGAATGCCATGCTTCACGACAATGAGATTACTTTCCACGACTATGTGGATATCAGCATTGCCATTTCGACACCTAACGGCCTGGTAGTACCCCCGGTGAGGAACGTGGAATCACTCAGCTTTGCCGATATCGAATATGCCATCAAAGACCTGGCAGACAAAGCCCGAACAGGAAAACTGACTCTTGATGAAATGAAAGGCGGCACATTTACCATTACCAATGGAGGTGTATTTGGCTCATTGCTCAGCACGCCGATACTCAACGAGCCGCAATCGGCTATATTGGGGATGCACGCCATAAAAGAGCGCCCGGTGGTGATTGACGGCAAAATTGAAATAAGACCCATGATGTATCTGGCGCTGTCCTATGATCACCGGATCATCGACGGCAGCACCTCGGTTACATTTTTGATGAAAGTGAAAGAATACCTGGAGCAGCCCGAAAGTATGCTGTTGTTTTAGGCCGGCTTATTCGTACCCGCCCTCCTTCAGGTAACGTTCCATCAGTCGGCCGGAGATCTGCAAGAACTCCTTTTCGGTAATGATGCCGATCAGTTCATGCTTTTTGTTGACCACAGGCAGGCTGCCTATTTTATGCTTCCGAAGCAGGCGCAATGCTTCCACTATGGTGGTATCCGGTGAAATGGTGACCGGGTTGGCGATCATGATGTCGTTCACGGTTGTGTCCTGATTGCTTCTCTCGCCCTGAACACACATTTTAGTAAAATGCCGCAACAGAAGCCTGCCTGTAATAAGGCCAACCAATTTGCCGTCTTTATCTTCCACCGGCATGTGGCGAATTTGTTTCCAGTCCATCATATCGGCAACCAATTCTACAATATCATCCCTGTGAACAGTAAACAGTTCGGTTTCCATAAACTCTTCTACCGTGAGTCGGGCAGGGCGGTAAAACTTGAGATCATCAAGGTGGGGAATTTTCCATTTTGAAACAGGCTTGCCTTTCATCTGATTGGCATGCATAGCTGCAGTAAGAGCCGTAACAGCTTCGTCGCGCGACGTTTCTTTGATAAGTTTGGAAAAGGTCTGAAGGGTCCACCGGGCTCCGGTCATGTGATTTTCGACCCTTTCGCGGATGATATCCAGATATTTGTCGGCATCTTTTGCTGACACTTTTTGTTTCATCAGACCGGCCTTAGCCAAAGGTAACAATTCATTTTTGATTAGGTCTACAGCAGAAATCTTTTTATCCTTAAACCAGGTAAACTTGGTATCAATGCCAAAACGGGCAGCTTTGCCAAAATTATCCCGGGCATCTTCAAAGGCCATCACGCGGGTTACATCCTTCACATCTGTGGCCATGCCTACCATCAGTCCTGCCCAAAAGCAGGCATTGGCAATTTCATCTACTGTAGTTGGCCCGGCAGGTAATACGCGGTTCTCAATACGCAGATGTGGCTTGCCGGTATCGCTTACCCCATAGCATGCCCTGTTCCAGCGATAAACTGTTGAATTATGAATTTGTAAAAAGCGAAGTTTAGAAACCTTCCCTTCCTGATACATAGCATAAGAGTCTTCTTCTATATCCGAACTGAGCAAAACGCGAAACCGGGCAATATCTTCCTTGTAAATATCAACGATAGAATTCTGAAGCCAGTCATGCCCGAATGTGACCCTGGGTGAACGCTCTCGCATATGGTCGTGGGTAGTCCGCACATCCAGTGCCTGCTGAAACAACGCAATGCGCGTTTCGTGCCACAATCGCTTGCCAAAAAGCACCGGTGAATTGGCTGCAACTCCCATTACCGGCCCTGCCAGTACCTGAGCTATATTGTAATATTGTACAAAATCATGAGGGGACACCTGCAAATGAACCTGAAAGCTTGTATTACAGGCTTCTATCAAAGGAGAATCATGACTCACCAGCAATTCGTCTACACCCCGAAGCTTCAGCTCAAACATACCGTCAGGCCGCATTGCCGTAATAGCATCCATTAATGCTTTGTACCTCTCTTTAGGCGTAAGGTTGTGCATGCCCAGGTCAAACTTTCTGATGGTAGGCAGAATTCCGGTCAGCATAACATCGGTATCCAGTTCCGCAGCATGTTTGCGAATGATTTCGAGATAACCTTTGACCTCCTTCTCCATGTCTGAAAAGCAGGTGCCTTCAAATTTCCGCGGATCGAGATTGCATTCAAGATTGAATCTCGCCAGCTCAGTCTCCACCCATGGATATGCTGTAAGTTTCGCGAGAATTTCCATGGCCAGAGGAGAAGGTTTAAAATTGCGATCAACAAGGCACATTTCCTGCTCTGCTCCAATTCGCACAATGTCTGTTTCAAACCAGTTATCGCGGATCATAGCTTCAAGGGTCTGAACGTCACGGAGCAATTGCCGCACAAAGTGGCGCATTTGTGTATCCTCGTTCAATAACTGTACACGTTGTTCTCCCATAATCAGTAAATTTATATACCTTTCCTCCTGAAGGACGTTGTAATTGTTTGAGGCATAAAGCTATCAGAATACTTTTAAAAACAAAGAGCTATCCCATGATATTTCGCATAAAAACCACAAGCTCACTTTGCATACTTGTCATCTTTTTATCTGTAGTTCAATGGCAATGTCGCAAAAATCAGCCCGATGGCATTCCCATCAGCTACATCAGTAACCTCACTATTCCTGCCGGTCTCAATGTTATTGATACCCATATTTTTGAGCTCCCGGAGGAACAACCCCGTCTTGGCGTTTTCCTCCCCGAAACCGATACATCCCGGATTGCCAGTATTACTGCTTCCGTTATCCGCATTCGCAATCTGCAATCCAATGCCGACCTCAGCTACATCCGAAGGGCTGTAGTCCGTATCAGTGCTGAAGGCCTGCCCGAACGGGAAGTGGCTTTCAGGGAGGAAGTTCCGTTTAATACAGGCCTTGACCTGGATCTCATTCCTTCCCTATCCGAACTTAGACCCTATTTTCTTAAAGACAGATTCCGTCTGATTGTCAGGCTCAATTTCAGAAATATCAGCCCCGAAACCATGACGCTGCAACTCGAAAGCGGGTTTCAGGTGTATGTTGATGAATAACACTTTGTTGTTCGCTGACACTATGCATTATCCGGTAGCAGGATTTTTCCGCTTTGGCCTCTACCCCTTCGGTTCCTTGTCATCTAATAGCCCGGGATTTTAGCTATAAAAAAGTTGTGTTTTTATGTAAACTGCCTTTACTACCTGACAGGATTCACATCGGTAACAACTATGAATAAAGGTGCTGTTACACAGCATCGGGCAGGACAGTGAAAACCGATCGGCTCTGTACTCCCTTCACACATGCATTTACATCACCTTACTATACGGGGGCCGTGGGAATATAAAGCGGTAACCGGGTAAAAGATGTGGAAAGGAAGAGGGTTAAATTTTGCACTTATGCTATTTGGCGACATATCCCTGCAATAAACACGATGAATATTTCGGCAATATTTGGCTTGTCAGGTTTATTGTCCTATATTGCGTTTCGGAATATTTTAAACCTAAAACATTGCATTATGAAAACTTTTACATCGTATTTATCCATTAAAATGGAAGGGGGATTGTAATAAATAGTACAATAGGTGCTGTTTGTGATGCTTTCAGGCTCGGTGCTTTACTTTGTCGAGATTACCAACAGCTTGGAAGAAAGGGAAACTCAGAAGCTGACTATAATAAAATCAAAATAGATATGAGAAATAGTATCATTCTGATTATAACTTTTTACATCTTCGGTCAAAATACTGTAAATGCACAGAAACATGACCATACATGGATACTTGGATATCAGAGTAACAATTTTTCCCAGCAACAGGGATGGGGACTTAAGAAGTACACATTTGAACAGGGCAACCTGATCGGTTGGGAATGGTTGAGTGATTCACTCAACCATTTTCCCTATCTATTTGATTTTACAGCCACCATCATGAGTGATGCTGAAGGTGAGTTGGTATTTTATTATAATGGTTTTCAGAACCGGGACCGGTTTAATCAGGTACCTGTAGGTGGAGATACCCTGAATGAATATTGGTTTTGGAATACGATGACTGGTAATTTTAATAATGGCATGCCTATTCAACAAAGCAGTCTTGCCTTGCCCATTCCTGAATCAGATGATGAATACCTGATCATGTCCACTACTGCGGACATCAATTATATAAATATTGGCCGAGTGATTGCGGACAAAATTTTTGTACATCGCGTTCAAAGAACAGAAACCGGATTGGATGTACAATACTCCAACAATACCATATTAAATGGTGATCGGCTTACACCCGTTGGACTTACCGCATTGCGCCATGCCAATGGTCGGGATTGGTGGATCATGTTTGGCAGGGTAGCAGAGAATCTCGAATATCTGGAAGGCCTGCATCAGTATCTATTGACACCTGAAGGACTTGAATACTGGCAATACATTGAATTCGACTTTCCTGTTCATGGCCTCGGTTCAGGTCAGTTTTGTTACAATCGTGATGGTTCACTTTTTATAATGGCAGTTAGCAGACTTTATACGCTCCCATTCAGTGTTGTAATTATGCAGTTTGATCGATGTACAGGTGATTTGTCGCATTTCATACAGCACACCGGCCCTGAACTAGGACATGGTGGGAACAGTTGCATAGTGTCGCCTAACAACAGGTATTTGTACGTAAGTAATCTAATCAGGGTTTATCAATATGACCTGATGGCGGAAGACATTTTTGACAGTGAGGTCATCATAGGACAAGTGGATACATTGGTAGGCACTCCATACTTTATCACAGTAGCCAGAAATGGTCAGCTGGCACCGGATGGCCGTATCTATTTCGCCAATGGAAGCAGTACAACGGCACTCAATATCATCCATTATCCGGATTCCGGTGGTTTGGCTTCCGGTTTTGAGCATGATGGTTTTCCATTGGGTGTCTACAACTTCCGCACCATCCCCAATTTGCCCAACTACTGCCTGGGTGCATTGGAAGGCAGCCCCTGCGATACGCTGGGTCTCCCTTACAACTACTGCAAAACAGACAGCATAGTAAGCGTACAAGAAGTATTGGAATCAGAAATGGGCAATTTAACCATCTACCCAAACCCAACTCATTCCATGGCTACGGTACAAATACCCGGCCCGGGCCGGCTGGCGCTCTACGACCTGCAAGGCCGTCTGCTGAGGCAGGAAACAATAGCGGCTCATCAAATGGACAGCCCCACCGCTCATGAACTGCAAATAAACACAAATACACTGCCGGGCGGCATGTATATGCTGGTCTTTTATAGCGAAGATGGCTATGTGTACAGGGGGAAATTGGGGGTGGTACCTTAGTCCCGAAACTGCCGCAGTCTTTGAGCTCGCTAATGTACATCCGGAGCTCAGATAAAACAATTGTTAAATTTTGCACTTATGCTATTTGGCGACATATCCCTGCAATAAACACGATGAATATTTCGGCAATATTTGGCTTGTTAGGTTAATTGTCCTATATTGTGTTTGTGGAATTTTTATAAACCTAAAATATTGCACCATGAAAACGTTTATAAATCATTTATTTATTAAATTGGGAGGGGGAGTAGTATTAAATAGATGTATTTGTGCTATTTTATTTACCTGTCGAGTCCATGCTTTACCATGTTTATTAGTGGTTTTTATATTATCATCTTTTCATAATGAATCATTTGCGCAAAACCCTTTTACACCTCATTGCAATCAAATAGATACTTTTACGAATGTTCAAGGTCCGTTTTATTTTAAATTATTTATGTATTCAATCGCAGATGATCAAGGATTGGGTGGCTTCTCGCAGCAGGATATGGAAAAAGCCTACAGATATATTACAGATGCATTTGATCCTCATAATATTCACTTTATATGGGACTGTAATGTTATTGATATAAACAACTCTGCTATCTATAATACTGATCCAGTTGGGTGTGATGCTGCAGCATTTAGTTCTGCAATTGCTGAAGACGGTTTTCATGTATTTGTGTTTCCTGATGCTCCGGATCCTGAAAATCTTACATTTGGAGGGAGAACACAATATGGTGGATTAAAATCCTGTGCTGGGGGTACATGGATTTACGATGGCCCTGCAAGTTCTGTAGGATTGTCGTTTATCTTGGCTCATGAAATAGGGCACAATTTACATCTGTATCATACACATGGTGATGAAAATATACCTTTGGCCAATATTGATGGGTCAAATTGTAAAACCACCGGAGATTGTATATGTGATACACCACCGGAACCTTATGGATGTGGATTACTGCAGCACATATCGATGCCGGGTTGTAATGTTATCAACACTGTGGAAGGTTCTGAATGTGATTATACGGGTTATATGCCTGATGTGCACAACATAATGTCATACTCTCATCCTGATTGTTTACGGTACTTTACAAAAGAGCAGGGTCAGCGGATGAGGAATATAATACAAAGGGGAATTGTTGAAAACTGGCCTTTGGCTGACGCAATAATACCGGACAATCAACAACATATTGACCAAAATACAGTCTGGAACTCGTCATCTCATCCTTCAGGGGAAGTTGAAATTGATGGAATATTATATATTGACGCGGGTAAGACCTTAACGATTGCATCAGAAATTACAGTGTACATGGGGCATATGGCACAGATTATAGTTAAGCCCGGTGGCAGATTTAATTTGCATGGTACAATTACTTCCGGTAGTTGTTCCGGAATATGGAAAGGTATCATAGTACAAGGTATCTCCTCAAATTCGCAAGAACCAGAAAATAATGAAATACATCAGGGGCGATTTTTTTCATATGCCGGATCGAAGATAGAAAATGCAAATACAGCACTGCAGTTGTGGGGACCTACTTTAGATTCTGTAGGAGGAATTGCATTTGCCAATGGAACTGAATTTCTGAATAACAGAGTAACTGTTGAGTTAAAACCATTTTCGAATTATAACCCTGCGGTGTCGCCTGGTAAACAACAATTACCATATCGAACGAATTTTACAAATTGTCAATTTTTGGTTGATAACAATTATCCGCATTTTGAAAATTTTAAAAAATTTGTAAGCCTATACGGTGTACATGGGGTAACTTTCCGTGGTTGCACATTCGAAAATCAAATGAGTATAGCCGATCCATTGGACTTTGATGCCTATGGATATGGCATTAAAGCGGATTTTTCAACCTTTACGGTAACACAATTGTGCAATGAAACGTATTTTCCTTGCCCTGATTGGAATCAAACTACGTTTAAGAATTTGGGATACGGCATTTATGCATCAGGTATTATGAGAAATCCATATAGAAGTGTGGAGATTGAGCATAGCATTTTTGAGAATAATTATGTTGGTATATTTTTAAGTGGAACGCAAGCATCCCGAATTTTACACAACGAATTTGAAATGACCACATTGGCAAATTATGAGCTGTATGACTATATGATAGGCGTGGCCATACAAGGGCCAACATCATTTATAATGGAAGAAAATGAAATGAACGCCGATCAATTGCCGGAAGTTACTACCATAGGCACCGCCATTATTCATACCGGGCCATTTAGCAATGTGATTCGCAAAAACACCCTGGATGGGTTGGGTTACAACCACTATAGCACATTAATGAATGCCAATAATGCAGATTCATACTCCCAGGGCTTGCGTTACCTGTGCAACCGCAATTCAAACTCCGACGTTTACGACCATTATGTTCACGAATGGGGTGTTATAAGGCAATTGCAGGGCTGGGTAGATAACCAAGGTCAAGTACTGGCTACCGGCAACCACTTATCCAAAACCGGATCTTCCTCCGAACGCGATTTTGCAAACTACGGGCCGGGTGAAATTGATTATCACTACTATGATCAGGAAGCTAATCAAATACCGGAAGATTATTTAAATATTTTCCCAATAGAATCAGATGAGAACTCTTGTCCACAACGATTTTTTGGCCCTCCAACCGACCAACCGATAGCCCAAATTAAAGGGAAATATGACGAAGAAAGACCGGATTTTGAATATTCGGTCAGCCAGTATTGGCATTATGCGTACAGCAATCCTTCTGAAGCTGCTTATTACCAAAGGAAAGCTACTTACCACCGGCATCAGATGGATACTTTGGCTATGGCCGGATTGTTGTATTCTTTGCACGATACCGCAGCTTATGATTTAGATTCTGCCTATGCCTGGAAGATGCGATATCACAACCCCCATGCCTATATGCAATTGGCAATCTGGCAGTTTTTTGCCGGCGAAATACAAGATGCATATCGCATACTAGATGAACTGGATCAAAACATTGATTTAAGCTCAGCAATGGAAGATGAGCGGGATGATCTCATTGCTTTGCTGGAAGAAATTGAAGGCCATACTCCAGGCCATTTTCCGGTGCGGGTGATAGATGAATTGGAAAGAATAGCTTATAACCAGCCCGGTATAGCTATGTTTATGGCAAGAGATTTACTAAGCCTGCAAAGCTATCATTTTCCGCCAATCATATATTTTCAATCACAACGTCCAGAACCAATTTCAAATGGTGCTGAGGAAGACGAAACAATACAGGAGATATTATCAATGGAAAAGAAAATAATAGTTTATCCTAATCCTTCTAACAAGGAATTGCATTTTGACTGGAAATCAGAGATATGGCGTGAAGGTAAATTGCAAATCAGCCTTTATAATTCATTAGGTGTGTTAATTGCTTATGATGAAATAGATGTAGAAAATGGCAAGTACAGTTTAAAGGTGAATTCGTATCCTTCCGGCTTATATTTTTACCGCTTAGGAGACAGTCAAGGTCAATTATTTAATGGCAGTGTACAAATATTGCATTAGTTATGAGGGGTTTGAGCTTTTACTGTTTATTACTTTCGTTACTCATGTGGCCATTTTTTTTCTCACAATATATAATGGCACAATCAGGATTCCATGCAATTTATGAAATGGAAGCCCCCGGTAATGCATTTCATTCTATAGATGTTATTGACGACAAGCTTTTTGTATATGGTACAGCCAGAGACACAAACTATGCTGAATGGTGGGGCATTCAATTGATTGAATTGGATACTTTTGGTAGTGTTCAGAAATTCATTCACTATACAGACCCTGATGGTGCGCAAGCTGCTGTAAATGGAATTATAGGCGGAGGCTTATTCACTATCAATGAAAAAGGAGAAATGGCTTGTACCGGTGGATTTTTGGGGCCGGGCCGCAGTACATTTGTATTTAAAGCAGATACCAGTTTAAGTTGGCATCAACTTTATGAGCTTCAAGATTCAAGTATTAGTTCAAATATTGCCTATCATATATCTTCATACGATGACGGGTTTGTAGTAAGTGGTACCAGGAGATTTGTAGGGCAGCTTAGGAATCATAAGTTTATAATGACATTCTCAAATAGTCTTGAGAGTGTTTTTAATAAACAAATTGACTTGAATGGATCAAGTAGTGTTTTTGCGTCTGCATACAAGTTAGATTCGAAATTTTATGCTGGTTCAAGGTTAGGCTATGAGTCTCAAAATGCACAATCTACAATTAGGCACAGTGAGGTTTATGAGTTTGATGAGAATGGCGAGATATTAAATAAGTGGCAATCCGATATAGGAGAAGAGGAAGGTATTCAGTATTTCGTTTTAGCTCCAGATCATGGATTTATGTATGCTACTATGGAAGTAGAATATTTGCCTGATAATTTATTTTCGTTCTACCCCCGCCTTGTGCGTCGCGACAGTACCTACCAAAAGCTGTGGGAGGTGGAGCTTCCGGTAAGTGGCTCTGATCAGAACCGGGTGATGGGCA
>JBJHCA010000010.1:0-55712 GCA_050485785.1 Saprospiraceae bacterium
GGTTAGAGCAAGAGTATTCATTGATCACCACAGGCCCTTCATAAAAGCTCAATGTGTCGTGTATGATCTCAACTATGCGCTTTTGAATGAAGTTAAATGTGGCATTACATCCCGAGCCACCCCATACCCGGGCTGCATAAAATGAAAGGGTTACCGAACCACCCGAGGCACCGGTAGCAATATTGGTATTGGTTTGGTATGTCTGCGTGCCAAAAGTATTTCCACTGCCCTGAAAAACCGGCGTTTGCCCTGACGGACCGGCAATATAAGTGCGCTGATCGGCCATCCAGGCCTGTGTACCTTGTACAGCAACAAATTCCCAGGTAATGAATGTGTTGAGAACCACATGGCCAGGGTCAATACTGATGGTCATATTACTCTGCTGAAAGTTGGGGTGAAAGCAGGTTGGCACCGGAGTCAAATCCTCAACGGTGGTTACTTCAAAGTTGCGATCACCGGATGCAGAAATTTTGTTGTGGCCGGCAGTATGCCACCAACCCTTTGAATCAGCTCTATGCATCGCCTCGCCTGTACTGACCGTAGTAAGGGTGCCATCCATATTCTGGAACACGCGTTGGTACTTACTGCGCAAATGGATAAGCTCATAGCTGCATTCCAGTTCGGGATTGCTGAGTCGTGTGAGCCCGTATTCAGGATGTTCATGCCATTCAGGAGGCACATCCCGCAGCAGAGGTTCAGCAATTTGCTCCTGAGCATTGACATTAATATGTGCCAGGCAAACAAAAAACACCAGAGACAATAAATGAAAAGACAGCGTAAAAATTGATTTCATAATAAAGGATATGGCCATTTTCGGCGGGTTAGGGAGTTGAGGGTATGGATAAAAACAAACATGCCACAAGCTTAACTGACGAGTTTTTTTGACAATATTCCAGTGGGAAATACCCGTACTAAATGTAAGCATGGCAGGCAAAATAGCACATCAACTTTTTCGGATTCTTCAATAATAATAACGGCTTATTTGGGAAAGGGGTAAAAATAGGAAATATTCCTTTGAATCCATGGCCTCTTCGGTGTTTTGTTTCGCCGATCATAAAGGGGAGTCTGTTGTTGAAGCGATCTGAATAAAAATTACTCCAGTGCTTTGCATTAGGAAACCACGTACAACAAAGAGTTATAAAAAATAAAAACACTGCATCTGCCCTCACCTATACCACTGTTGCTACTGCAGCATCTATTGAAACCGGGAGAAAATCCGCTTGCACGAGGAGGTATAGCCCTCGCCAAAAAGGCGGACATGCACCAGCAGGTAGTAGAGGCTGTAGATCTGAAGTCGTTCATCAATGCCGGCCACAGCGGGGATAAGTTCGTGATAATGGCGGAATGTTTCGGGCTGGAAGCCACCAAAAAGCTGCATCATGGCCAAATCCATTTCGTTGTGGCCATAAAAGCAACAGGCATCTATCAACACCGGACCACGACCAGAGGAAATCCGGTTACCATTCCACAGGTCTCCATGCAGCAATGAGGGTGTTACTTTTGGAAGCATGGACTGAAACCTGTCGCACAACCGTTCAAATTGTGCCTGATGACCGGAAGTGAAGTGTCCCCGGTTGAAGCATGCTGAAAACAGAGGGATAAGGCGGTGGTTGACATAGAAATCATGCCAGTTGCCAAGCCATAAATTGTTTTGTCTGATTCCCCCGATAAAAGTGTCACAATGAAAGCCAAAATCCTGCGCACCGCTATTGTGCATGTTTGCCAGCTTTTGGCCCACTTCCCTGCCAGATTGACCCTCTGCTGCTCCATTGGCAATGTATTCCATAAACACACAGGAGCCCCGGGGATGGTGGATTACATCATACACTTGAGGTGCCAGACCGGGAACCGCCTTATGGATTGTGCGGAGGCTTTCGGCCTCTCCAACGGCCATGGCATGTTGATCGGGATGAGCAAAACATTTGACCACCATGGGATAGGGAGTGCCATCAGCAGAGATTTTGAAAACACCTTGTCCATGACCGCCACCCAGGCTTGAAGCAGATTGAATAGCCCGACCCTGAAACCGGTTGCACCACGAAGGCAGACCCATGGTTACAACCGGTTTTTGTTGATGAGCTCAAGAATCTCATCGCGGTAGTTTTTTCCTATGGGGAGCTGTTTTTTCTCATTTTTCTCTTTGATCTCTACCATATTTCCAACTATAGCATCAATACGACCAACATGAACGATGTAGGAGCGATGAATGCGCCGAAAAAAGTTGGAAGGCAGCTTCTCTTCAAGCGCTTTCATGGTGTGCAGGGTAATTACCCGGCCGGTCTCCGTCCTGATGATGACGTAATCCTTAAGTCCTTCGATGTAGAGTATGTCGGCATAATTGATCTTAACCAGTTTCTTGTCGGCTTTAACAAAAATGAAATCAGCAGCTGCCGACAGCTCCTCACCGCGTCCGGATTTATTGCGAAGCTCCAGGTATTCGGCAGCCTTCTCAATGGCTTTATCGAAGCGGTCCTTAGCGATGGGCTTAAGAAGGTAATCGATTACATTGAGCTCAAATCCCTCGAGGGCATAATTCGGGTAGGCTGTGGTAAAAATAGTAACCGGGGCATCATCCAGGGATTCGAGCAGCTCAAGCCCTGTCATACCCGGCATCTGAATGTCGAGCAACAGCAGGTCTACATCGGTAGTGGCCAGTTTTTCCTTGGCTTCAATGGCATTACTGCATACACATACCACTTCCAAATTGTCAGTGGCTGAGGCAAATGTTTCGAGAATCTCTCTGGCCAGTGGCTCGTCATCCACTATCATGGTCCTGATTTTCATCTAACTGGATTTTAAGGTGAACATTATAGTATTCCGGTTGCTCGTCGATAGTGAGCACATGAACTTTAGGATACAGGAGGTTTAAACGTCGCTTCACATTCACCAATCCTATGCCTCCGTTCATGATACCTGAAGGTTTGACGAGAGGCTTGCTGTTGCTGATGTAAAAATCGAGCATCTTGTCCTTGATGCCAATAAAAATATGAACATACCCTTCTTCGATATCGCCCTGCAGGCCATGCTTAAAACTGTTTTCGAGAAAGGGAACAAACATCATGGGCGCAATTAGTTTTCCCGAAGGATCGCCGGCTATTTCAAATTTGATATCCTTGTTTTTGCCCTGCCGTAGCTGCTCAAGTTCCAAATAATTGCGTACGTAATCCAGCTCTTTGGTGAGGGGTACGCGCTTTTCGTTGCATTCATACAACATGTATCGCATCATACCGCTCAGCTTGAGCACAATATCCGGAGCTTTGTCTGACTTTTTAAGGGTAAGCGCATACAGGTTGTTGAGTGTATTGAACAAAAAGTGAGGATTGATCTGAGATTTGAGAAAGCGAAGTTCTGACTGCATGGTCTGTTTTTCGAGCTCCTGCAATTCGCGTTGATGTCTTATCCAGTCGGTAACAATTTTCGAAATTGTACTCAAGGCTACTATCAAAAAGGTGCTGATAAAAATGAGCAGCTGATCTTCCACCAGTTGGTCCTGACGCTCTGGAAAAGGAGCCAGTTTCAGATACAGGAAAAACACCCTGAGGGGTGAAATTACCAAAACCGAAAGCGTCATCAGCGCCAGATAACGGATAAACTGCTTTCGGGCCAGAAAAGTGGGGATCAGGTAGAACAGGTTGAAGTAAACCACCACTGCATAGCAGGCTACATTGATCAGCTCAATTCCAAAGCTGAAGAGGTATCCGTTCCTGGGGCCTCCAATCAATGTAAACGTAAGAAGATAGCCTAACCAAAAGGCAGCATGGTAAACCACACGTTTCGAAAAAAAACGATACAAAGCACCGATCAATTGGTGGGCAAGCTGCGTGATATCCATAAATTGGATTGTGTTTGCAAAATAGGTGTAATTTTATCAAACACCCTAATCATTGGGATGAACCGGATGGAATTCAGGACTACCAACACCCGGTAAAGGATTAACGGGCAGCTTTAACCGGTGGATGATCAACTATGAACCTGACGAGATCTTCCGGATCATCACAGCACCTGAGCAGATCAAAATAAGGATGACCGTAAGCAAACTGACGCAGCATGGGATAGATCAGCGTTTCTATTTCATACCGGTGGCTGCTGAGGAAACACATGGGGCTGTAATAACCAAAGGTTCCATAATGATTTTGGGCTGTATCCATAAAAATTTCCTGCAGCGTGCCTGCACTTCCCGGAGCATAAACCACCCCGTAAATGCTGATGCCCAATAATGTGTCCTCCCGGATACTGTTGGAAAAGTACTTGGCAATATGGCTGGCAAAAACATTACTGGGCTCATGTCCGTAAAACCATGTAGGTATGGCCAGATTTTCAGTACCTTTCGGAAATGCCTCCAGTACACGTATACCGGCATCATTGTAATCTGCATGGACATAACCTGGTGCTGCAGCAAGTATTCCAAGTGCCTTCAAAATGCTGCTTTCGTCATATCCCGAAAGCCACGCACCCAGATTTCCAGCCTCCATGATGCCGGGACCACCTCCGGTAGCCACGAAATAGCCTTTTTTTGCCAGCCTGTGTGCCAGTATTGCAGTTTTAGTAAACCAGGGATCTGTCCGCAATGTGCTGTGCCCACCCATGATTCCAACCACCCTGCGTTTTCCGGCACCATTGGAGTTGTTTTCAAGCAGACGCGACAGAGCCATGTCAATGGCATGATCGTGAATCCGCTGCGCAAGGGCTTCAGTAACAGGCGGGTTATGTCTGTATTCACTGAAATGCTCGTAAATGGCCAGGTCAACACTGTGGTCATGAGAATGTCGTTCCAGGCCCAGTAGTTCCTGCCACGTATACAGATGGCTGCGATAAGGCTGGTAGGGCAGTCCGGTAATTTTTGGGAAAACCACAGCCCCCTTTTTCTGCAGTTTTTTGGATACCCCGTCGGGAAACCTGCATCCCAGCCAGGTAGTGTGTTTACACTGTAAATATTCCCAGTCAATGTTTTCTTCCCTCAGGTCCAGATCAATCACAGTGGTGTGGCTCAAATCAGGACAATGCGCTCTCAACGCACCGATATCCATGATCTCAAGGGGTTTCCTTTTTCCTGAAATGCGCATAGGCGGGTTTTTGCGCATAAAGATAGGAATCCGCAGTGGGCATGCAAGATTGTGTTACCTTTGCCGTTAATTCCCAGGTATGCGGTTTTTTTTTTGGATAACTCTTTGTGGGCTTTTGTCATGGATGTTGGCATCGTGCAGCAAAAATGATCCGATTACCGATCCCTCGGCAAGGCTGTTGTTCAGTACCGATACCCTGCGGTTCGATACCGTGTTTACGTCCAGAGGTTCTGCAACCCGCATTCTCAAAGCTTACAATCCTTATAATCGCCCGCTCATTATTGAACAAGTGGGCATCGAAGCCCAGGGCCACAACTTTTTCAGGATCAATGTTGACGGAGTTCCAGGTAATCAGTTCAACCCCATCGAAGTAGCCCCAAACGATTCGATGTACATTTTTGCCGAAGTGACAATAGACCCGGATATGCCTCTCAGTGTCAGCCCGTTTGTGATTGCTGATCTGTTGTATTTTTATGTCAATGGCAACAGGCAGAATGTGGTACTGGAAGCCTGGGGGCAAAATGCCAATTATATCGGCAGTAAAAGCGGTGCCAGCCTGCTGAGTTGCCAGTTTGGAACTTACACATTCGACGATCCCAAGCCCTACGTTATTTACGGTGTATTGGTAGTAGACAGCTGTACACTTGAACTTCCTCCCGATACGCGGATATACGTCCACGGAGGCCTGGGCAGAATAGACGGCCAGTTTTACAACGATGGCATACTTTATTTTGGCCAATATGGCAAACTGAACTCTTCCGGAACCGTCAATCAACCGGTAATCATTCGTGGTGACAGGCTTGAACCTGAATATGACGAGATCACCGGCCAGTGGGCCGGGATAATTCTGGGTCCGGGAAGTACCGGTCATCAGGTTAAACACACCACGATCAGAAATTCCATTGTAGGCATTCGGGTTGATTCTGCTGCAGTACTCGATATTCGCAACAGCCGTATTCACAACACCCAGGGAAGTAACCTGCTGGCTTTAAATGCCACCATTTATGCCGAAAACTGCCTGTTTTTTTCGAGTGATGGCGGTAACAATGTCCAACTGGAGCAAGGTGGGCACTATACGTTCAATTATTGCACAATGGCCGGGTTCTCGTTTGTTCCCTTCATCGGACATTCAGATCCGGTGCTGAGAATGACCAATTTCCGCTGCCTTAATGCATCTTGCAGCAATATTATACCCTCTGCCCTTACTACAAACTTTACTAATTGCGTCATTTACGGTAACCGTCTCGATGAAATTCTCATGATTGACGGCGGTGAACAGATCCCTTTTAATTATCAGTTTTCCCATTCCGTGGTTAAGATCCGCGACCTGGGTGTCGGGGACTATTTCCCCACTTTTATTGACGACTGCATCAATTGTCTTGTCAATAAGGATCCGGGATTTGAAGACCCCGTAGAAATGAACTACCGTCCGGATTCAACTTCCGTTCTTTTTGAAAGTGCTCTTCCCATTTCGTCAATCATGGTGGATATTGATGAGCAACCCCGCAATTCACTGAGCCCGACTATCGGGGCTTATGAGTTTTAAACTTTACCATGGTAATCTGCCCCTTGAGCCACTGATTTCATCAGAAGATTGTACATGTTGGTTTCGGTCTGACCGATTTCGGATTAAAGCAAGCTAAAGAAACCACTCCATGAGCGCAAGAGGTTTCAGGGCATTTTTTTCATCTCCTGTTACATCGTGTTCAATATTGCCTCGATGCATGTGAATCAGACGGTCACCATACCGGAGGGCATCCTGCATGTTATGCGTTACCCAAAGGCAAGTGATCCCGTGCTTTCGGATTTCTTCATTGGCCAGCTTCATAATATGCCGGGCTACCCTGGGATCCAGTGCAGCCGTAGGCTCATCGAGCAACAGCAGTTCCGGCGGATCGTACATGGCCATTAGCAGCGCTAGTACCTGCCGTTGCCCACCTGATAACTGGTTTACCGGCTGATGTAATTTATTCTCAAGATTTAAACCAACAGGCATCAGCCGCTTGCTGATATCCGATTCGAATTGCCGGTCGATCCCTATGCTGAGGCCATGTTTTTTGCGGCGCAGTGCAGCCAGCCTGAAATTTTCGAGAATAGTGAGGGCGGGTGCAGTGCCTGCAACAGGATCCTGAAAAAGGCGGGCAATAAAGCTTGCTCTTCGGTAAACTGGCAGGGTGGTTATGTTATTATTGTTCAGAATAATGGTTCCACCATCGGAAATCAGGCTCCCTGCAATACAGTTGAGCAGGGTAGATTTTCCGCTTCCGTTTCCGCCAATAACCGTCACAAAACTGCCCCGCGTGATGGTTAGATTGACCTTGTTCAATGCCGTGACCCATTCGTTTTCGCCCTGCCTGAATCGCTTATGGAGTTGAATGATCTGTAGCATGACTTAATCGGGTTGAATTCTGCGTTTAACACCGGGAAGCATGTTGGGAAGTCCAACCAGTAGTATCACCAACACGGCAGTAAGCAGTTTTAGCCAAAGTGGATCAATGCCCGCACTCAATGCTCCGGTCAGGATCATCCTGAATACAATAGATCCGGCCAATACTCCTGCAAGACGCCACAATATAGCTTTCAATCCAAGCAGATTCATCAGGCTTTCTCCTATCATTACTGCTCCTAAACCTATAATCACAATGCCTATTCCCATGTTGATATCGGCAAACCCCTGCAACTGCACCATGAGAAATCCGCTTATTGCGGTAAATGCATTGGCAATGGCCAGTCCGGTTACTTTGAAAGCATTGGCCCTGATACCAAGATTGCGGGCCATATTGAAATTATTGCCCGTAGCCCGCATTGCCAGGCCAAAATCGGTTCTCAGTAACCACCAAAGGAACAACACCGCCAGCAGTATGATCCCGCATAAGGCAAAAAGCTCGTTAAAGGTACTTTGCCCAAAAAATGTTATCCACCTAAAAATACTGTCCGAAACCTGTGTCAGGGGAATGTTAGACCTTCCCATGATGGCGAGATTAACAGAATACAATCCCGTCATCACCAATATGCCACTTAGCAAGCTGTTGAGCCTCATACCTGTGTGGATAAGGCCGGTAAGCATACCGGCTATGGCACCACCTGCCATGGCCAGGAGAAGGATAACCGGAAGTGGCCAGCCTGCTATGAGACCTGTGGCAGTTATGGCTGCTCCGGTGGTGTAACTTCCGTCAGTGGTGATATCGGGAAAATTAAAAATGCGAAGGGAAATGAAGATTCCCAAACACATGGCTGACAAGGCCAAACCGATGGCTATGGCTGACAGATAAATCAAACTACAGTGTTTTGATCGATACAAAATGAGGGCCAGGCTCAAAGCTGTATTTCTTCACCTCTTCGGGATGATAAACACTTTGCCTGTACTGAACGGGTGCTATGTCCGGCATGTCTTTCATTCCCGAATCAAAGAAATCGGCAGCCTGCTGTCCGGCCTGATAACCCCACCGGTAAAAATCAGCTCCATAGGCGGCCACGGCACCACGCATTACCAGACCTGCCTCACTCGTAAAAATGGGAATGTTGTGTTCGCTGCAAATTTTGTGAACCACCTCAAATGATGCGAATATGATGTTGTCGGGCATGGCAAAAAAGGCATCGATCTGCCGGTTCACCAGAGCCTGCGTTACCAGTTGTGTTTCGGATGAGTTGGTCACCGGCAATGCAACGATCTCTATTCCGACTTCCCTGCCTGACCGGGTTAATCTTTCAAGGGCATTGATACTCTGTGGTTCTGCCTGGTTGTAAATCACCCCTACTTTCGCTGCATCCGGCATCCAGCTTCGGATTATTCGCAGCGACGTATCGATGTAGGCCATGGTTTCAAATACCCCGAACAGATGTGCAGGCGGATGGCCGTTCTCGTCTGTAAGCTGAACCATTGAAGGCTCAGGAGCCACCATCATACATACCGGTATACCGCGGCTTCGCTGTACGGCAGATATGGTGGATACGGTGGCATTGGCCGCGATCAGATCTACGGGTCGGGTCGCAAAATACTCAACAGATTGAACAAGTGTGGCCATATCTCCCTGAGCATTGCGGAAGATGAAACGGACATTGCCCTCGTCCTCACTCCATCCGCGTTCCCGCATGACGTCCTGAAATCCTTCCCGGGCCATAGCCAGCGTTGCATCCTCTACGATGTCGAGAAAGCCTATGGTATAAACTTTGCTTTGGCTATTTTCGCAATTCGAAAAAGTCAGCAGCAAGAAAACCGGAACTGCAAGGCTGTAAATGATTCGCATAGGGATGGTGTTTTGCCCGACAAATGTAATCATTCAGTGGGTTTCATTGTTCGGTATTGCCGGCGATACTTTGAACACCGGTATCAGGCAACGATGAGGAAGCGAGACCAGGAGTTTAGTTTTTTATGGATAACACTTTGTTGGCTGAATGTGTAGTTTTGCGGTATGGGAACCATCAGCTTAAAAGGAATGCGTTTTTTTGCTTTTCACGGGGTTCATCCTTCAGAGCGAAAGACCGGTCAGTGGTATACGATCAATCTGGATATGGAGGCGGATACCGCTGAAGCGGAGCAATATGATGTGCTTGACGGTACTGTTGACTATGCAGCCGTTTACCATTGTTGCAGCAAGGTTATGTCAGTACCGGTAAAGCTGATAGAACATCTCAATGCAAGCCTGGGCCACGCGCTGCTCAAGCAGTTTAGCCGCATACACAATGTTCGGGTAGAGGTGATCAAACACAATCCTCCATTTGACGGCTTTATGGATTCAGCTTCGTTCATCAGTACATTCCGCCGGAATGGAATTTGATAAATATTGGTTAAAAACTTAACTACCCGTGCCATTCAATGGAAATGGGCGTTTACATTGAAACAAAAATAACCCACTCATGAAAAGACCACTCTTCTTTGTTATTGTTTTTAGCCTCATTGCCTTTTCGGGCTGTACCCAGCGCGATTTACAGCGAACATTAGGATCAGTATTAGGTACTCCTCTTACCATGGAGCAGATTGTGGCCGGATTGAAGCAGGCACTCGATCAGGGTGTTGACCGGGGCACGGCACAGCTGGCCAGAACCGACGGATACCTTGGAAATGCTTTGGTGCGGATAGCCTTGCCTTCTGAAGCTCAAACTGTTGCCAACCGACTGAAAGTCATTCCCGGTTTCGACAATGTTGAACAGGAACTGATCAGGTTGCTGAATCGTGCTGCTGAGGATGCAGCAGCAAGTGCCAAACCCATTTTTTTGTCTGCTATCAGAAATATGACTATTTCCGATGCTCGAAATATTTTAATGGGTGAAAAAAATGCGGCTACACAGTATCTCGAGCGAACTACTTCAGGCGAGCTTTATCAGGCATTTAGACCAATCATCAATAATTCACTTAACCGGGTGAATGCCGTTGACTATTGGGAAATGGTCACCACCCGCTACAACCAGATTCCTCTGGTTACACCGGTTACTACTTCACTGGATGATTATGTGACCCTCAAAGCCATGGAGGGTGTATTTAAAATGATTGAACAGGAAGAACGCAATATTCGGGCTAATCCCGGACAGCGAACTACAGACCTCATGCGCAGGGTATTTGCTGAGCAGGATCGTTAAGCCCATTAAGCTGGCTTTTTGCCATAGCAAATTGCACCATACAGATTCCCGCTGTGGGAATTCTATTTAAAGAGCTGCAGAGAAGTGTGCAATACAAGCTCCTCTGCAGTTCGTATCTGTTGATTACATCGGGAAAAACCCTAATACAGTAAACCTAAGCCTGGGCTTTGGGTGTATTGAAGTTCATGGGAAATGAGGGCATTTCAGGCTCTTCAATTTTTCCGTGTTGAGCTTCAAACCGGTTTACATTGTCAGCCATGGCCTTAAGCAATCGCTTGGCATGCTGTGGAGTGAGGATGATTCTGCTGCGAACTTTGGCCTTGGGTACATTGGGCATGATCCGGATAAAGTCAACCACAAACTCACTTTGAGAATGCGAAATGATGGCCAGGTTGGAATAAATGCCTTCGGCTATTTCTTCGGGCAATTCTATATTCAATTGATTTTGTGCTTTTTTGGAAGTATCCATGAATTGAGATTTAGGATGTTTTAAATAAATTGTTCTGCATTCAAAGCAATCCGGCCGCCATCTTGTTGCAACATGCACTTAAAATGTTTGGCGGGACAGTAACTTTTCCCCAGCTTTGAACAGGGTCTGCAAGGCAAATTCTGAACTTCAAAGTTAAGATTAATATCCATACCTTCAGGATACAAAGGATACATTCCGAACTGAGGAACGGTATTTCCCCAAAGCGTAAGCAGTGGTTTTTTCAGGGCGGCAGCCATATGCATCACCACCGAATCACCGGATATTACTGCCGAAGCACCGTTGACCATCCATGCTGTTTCAAAAATATTGAACTTTCCCGTGGTATTGACGATCTGGTCCGGGTATTGCTTTTCCAGTGCGCCGGCCACTTCAAGACAGTCATCTCCGCCCACCAGCACCACCGGATGCTGCATGTGTTTTACAATGGATGCAGCTGTTTCCGCAGGTATTCGTTTAGTGTAATAAGTTCCCCCCAAAGCCAGTACCAGGTAGGGCTGTTTATCCATTCGTGTCATGACAGGAGCTGCACTCGCTCCGTCAAAATCAGGCGGAAAGAAAAAGTCAAGCCCTTGTTGGTCGTAATGAATTCCTTCTGAAGCCAGACTGTCAAAATAACGGTGCACCAAATGTCCGTCCGGTAAGTTGTTAAGATTTTTAGTGCGTACGGCCATCCATTTGGCCAGGTTGGCTTTGTGGAATCGCTTCACCGGCCGCATTAGCATCCAGGTGTAAATTCTGCTGCGAAGATTGTTGTGCAGGTCGGCCACAAGGTCGTATTGCTGCTTCCTGAGTGCTCCGGTTTGCAGAAACCCGCTGCGGTGAACAAAACATTTCCTGACATAGGGATTGTGCTGATACAGGGGGGCAAAAGCCGGCTTGGTGAGCACATCAATTTCAGCTCCCAGCTGCCGGGCAAAGCTTCTTATAACCGGGCTGGTGAGGATTATGTCACCCATGGAGCTAAAACGAATGATCAGAACACGCATGGTTTATTTTCACTTGAATGCTGCCTCACGGCCATGTAAACAACAAAGAGATATCAATAAAAACAACACCAAAAAACCCTTGAATCCATGTCAACTGTAGCTTTGTCATTGAAAGGTAAACTTTCAGGGTGATGCTGCGAATATCGCGCAATTTAATCCAAACCGCCTAAATAGCCTTATCTTTATGCCTCGAACAAATCAACCGGCATGAATGCTGAATTTACCCGGCTGCTCCGGAAGTACGATCATCCGGTACCCCGGTATACGAGCTACCCCGCACTACCACACTGGAATACAGCGGCTTTTGATGTGGATCAATGGCATGCCCACATTGCCGAAGCTTTTAATGACTACAGCGGCCGGGTTTCAGTATATGTTCACCTTCCATATTGCGAGAAACTGTGTACTTTTTGTGCCTGCAATAAAAAAATCACCGCTAATCATGCTGTGGAAATGCCTTACATTGAGGCAGTTATGAATGAGTGGCAGGGCTGGCGAAAAACGTTTGGCAGCAGACCGCACATCATAGACCTCCATCTGGGCGGAGGCACACCTACTTTTTTCAGCCCCGGCAATCTGGATTATCTGCTCAGCAACATTTTGGCAGATACACAGGTGCCTGATGAGCACGAGTTTGCCGTAGAAGTGCATCCAAACTTTACCACCGAGCAACATCTCGAAGTGTTGGCCGGGCTGGGATTTAACCGCATCAGTATGGGAGTTCAGGATTTTGACCCCACGGTGCAGGCAGTTATTAACCGGCACCAGACATTTGCCCAGACTGCAGAAGTGTTTGAATGGGCAGCAAAGCACCATTATGCCAGCATCAATGTTGACCTGATTTACGGGCTACCCCTGCAGACTGTGGATACCATTACAGAAACAATAAGGCTGATCAATACTTTGCGTCCGCATCGTATCGCGTTTTACTCTTACGCTCACGTTCCCTGGAAGAGCAAAGTTCAGCGTTTGTTTACCGAGGCTGATTTGCCCGGTTCGGCTAACAAGCGCGAGATATACATGACAGGCCGCAAATTGCTGATGGAAGCCGGTTACCGGGTTATAGGCATGGACCACTTTGCACTGCCGGAAGACGAAATGTTCAAAGCCCGAAACGACAGGACGCTGCACCGAAATTTTATGGGTTACACTACCGGTAAACCAGGTTTGCTTGCCGGACTTGGCGTTTCCTCTATCAGTGATACCGGGAATGCTTACGCTCAGAACGACAAAAAGATCTCGACCTATCAGGACGCTGTAAATACCGGAAAGCAAGTCATTCAGAAGGGGCATTTCCTCACAGCGGAGGAGAAAATGATTAAAAGATTCATTCTTGATCTGATGTGTTTTAATGACACGGTTATTGATTTTTCTATGCATAGCTCTTTGTGGGCGGAACAAGTGAAAGCAGTATGGTCCGAAATGGAAGAAGACGGTATTTTGAAGGTAACAGGCCACCGGGTTGAGGTTACGGCATCAGGTGAGCCTTTTGTGCGGAATATTTGTGCAGCCCTCGACCCTTATCTGCATCTATCCGGCATACAGGAAAGCATGTTCAGCAAGTCGGTTTAAATATCTGCAGCTAATGAATGAAACTTTAAACCAACTTGCCGATATAGCGCTTCGGTGTTGATTGTTAAAAAGTTAAATGTATTTTATGACGCTATTGTACCTGAAAGCATTGCACATTATTTTTATTGTCACCTGGTTTAGCGGTATGTTTTACCTGGTCCGCTTGTTTATTTACAACACTGAAGCATCGCTAAAGCCAGAACCCGAACGCACCATTCTCAATGCCCAGCTGGGGCTGATGGCTAAAAGGCTGTTGTTTGGCATCACTTGGCCTTCTGCTATACTCACTTTGTTGATTGGCATTGGAATGCTGGTTTACAATACAGCATATCTTAAGCTTGGATGGATGCATGTAAAGCTCCTGCTGGTTGTGTTGTTGCTGGTTTACCACCATACACTGCATTTCTTGTATAAACAGCAGCGAAGGGGCGAATTCAGATACTCCGGTGATCAGCTTCGGATATGGAATGAAGTGGCTACGGTTCTTCTGGTGGCCATTGTTGTACTGGCCGTGGTCAAAACTCACCTCAGTATGTTGTATGGGTTAATCGGACTGGCAGTGTTTACAGTGGTCCTCTTGTCGGCAATCAGATTGTATAAAGTGATTCGAAACGGAAATCAGCAAGGGACTTAACGCTGCAGAGTGGTATGCCCGCTGAATTGTTCCTGGTATCCGTCAGAAAACTCTACTTCAAGGCTCCAGCTAAACACACCCGACTGTAACTCCTTGCCGGCAAAACTTCCGTCCCAGCCAAATTCATACTGATTAGGTGGTATGTCGATGGCAAGAAAAACCTGACCTCCCCAACGGTCAAACACCTGGAACCGCCGAATGATCATATCCTCAGGACCGTGAATGATCAGGCGGTCATTCACTTCGTCAAAATTAGGCGTAAACGCGTTGGGTACATACACGTTCCTTCGCTGTTCAACCTCAACTTTAACAGTAAAATAAGCAATACAACCGTTCTCATCGGTAACAATTACCGTGAAGTAAGTACTTACGGCGGGCGTAACCACCGGCGCAGGGCATGAGGTACAACTCATATCAGCCGGATTGGATGAAGTCCACTGGTACTGCAGATCACCCTGCACAGTGCCGTTGATCTGTACCGTCAGTCCGACAGCCTCACCCTCTTGGATCATATATTCACTTTCTCCGATCAGCATAAATGAAGCTCCGTCCTCAACCCATACAGAGACCGTGTCGGAACAGCCATTATGGTCTCTTACCCAAACCGTATAACTGCCGGGTTGTAACTGACCAAAGGATGAAAACTCCGAAAACTGTGAGCCGTCTATACTGAAAACATATCCTGGCACTCCGCCTTCTGCATGAATATGAATACGTCCGTTGGATTCACCGGCGCAACTGACTCCCACCCCGTAAGCTGAAATCACCAGGTCATTTTCGGGCTCTGTAATGGAAAATGAAGCCTGATGAGTACATCCCAGAGCATCGGTTACAGTTACATCGTAGTTTCCGGCACTAAGGTTATCGCTCTGCTGGCCGAAACTCCCGTCAGACCATTGGAACTGATAAGGAGCATACCCCCCGGTAGCTTGCACAGATGCAACTCCGTCCGCACTGCCTTTGCATGCAACATGGGTCAGATTGAGTGCCGGAACAATTGCGGGAGGCTGAGTAACCGTACCTGAGGCTTTACCCGTGCATCCCTGGCTGTCGGTCACCGTTACGGTATATTGACCTGCTGGTAAACCTGCAGCTACTTGTGATGTTTGAAGACCAGCAGCGGCACTCCATTGAAAAGTAAAGGGTGCGGTACCTCCTTGTATGGCTGTGGCCGTTGCCGTTCCGTCAGATGTGCCGTAGCATTGGGTAGCAAGGGTATGAACTTCCAGTGTAAGTGGTTCCGGTTGAGCTATGATTACGTTGCCGGTAGCACTGCAACCGGCTGCATCGGTTACCGTTACCTGATAAGTTTGCCCACCGTTCAGATTGATAGCCATCGCTCCGGTTTGCGGTGGACTTGTATTCCATTGAAACTGATATGCAGGATTGGGAGCCTGACCGGGAGTGCCGCCTGATACAATGGCTGTGGCCGCGCCCCCACCTGAGTTGAAGCATTTAGCGGGTGAGGTGTTTTCAACCGAAACACTCACTGGTTCGGGATTGAAGACCTCAGCAGAAACTTCTGTAGTACAACCGTTGGCATCGGTAACGGTAACACTGACAAGGCCGGGTGACAGATTTATTGCATCCGGACTATTCGCAGGGCCAAATGACCAAGTGTATGAATACGGCATGGTTCCTCCATGGGGAACCACAGTCACAGTGCCGTCTTGCCCGTTATAACAACTGACTGCCTTTGTTTCAAGGGTTGCAGAAACGGGGAAAACCGGCCCGGAAACCTGGACATTTACAACGTGTTCACAAAGTTGGCTATCTGTAACGGTAACCTGATAGTTGCCGGCACTGAGCTGCAGAGCCTGTGACGTGGTTTGTGATCCGGGATCACTCCAAAAATAGCTGTAAGGCCCGGTTCCGCCTGTTGCCGTTACCGTGGCTGTGCCGGTAGTTTCTCCAAAACAGAGAGCAGGTTCTGTATCATACGTGGCTGTTATAGCGGCCGGTTCACCGACAATAGCTTCTGCAATTTGAGTACATCCATTCTGATCGGAAACAGTTACTGAATATACGCCTGCCCCGGCCTGCATCGAACTGCCGGTCTGTCCGTTTGACCACGAAAACGAATAGGGTTCCGCACCACCTGATGGAGTGGCCATAGCACTGCCATCCTGGCTGCCGTTACAGGCAGCATCATTGATCTGTATATCAATACTTAGCGGAGGTGATTCTTCGATGATGAGTTCGATGTAAGCCGTGCAGCCTTGTGCATCGGTTACTACGGCTGTGTAACTTCCTGCACTCAACATGGTTGCAATACTTCCGGTTTGCAATGCCGGATCATCCCACTCATAAGTATATGGAAATGTTCCTCCGGTAGCAGATACTTCTGCCTGGCCACTGGCTGCTCCGTAACAATCAGCCCCGGTCACTGAGCCGGACAGATTTAGTTCATCCGGTTCAAGAACGGAGATTATGATGGTATCCGCACAATTATTGGCATCTGTCACTGTAACTGCATAACTGCCGGCTGACAGATCTGAAATATCGCCTGTTTCCTGGCCGGTGTCCCAGTTAAAGAAATAGGGACTTGTCCCTCCATTAGCCATTACCTGGATATTGCCGGAAGCCTCCCCGTAACATACGGCATCTGTTGAAGTATACGACAACTGCATGACTTCGGCCGGCTCATTGATCTCAAATGAAACAGTATCAGAACAATTCTGACTGTCAACGATCATAACACTGTGCCAACCGGCATTCAGGTCGCTCACCATACTGTCAGCAACAGGACTGACACCGCTGCTCCAAATAATGGTATATGGCCATGTACCGCCGTTAACCGCAGCCCAGGCATATCCGGAAGCATCTCCATGGCAGAGTACGTCGGCGGTATTAACATCAACCGACAACACTTCAGGTTCATCCACCAGAATTCCGGTTACGATGAGCTCACATCCCATGACATCCGTTACAGTCAGCGAGTACTCACCGGCTGTGATATTTTGTACCAATGCACTATTGGGTATACCCGGGTTTCCCCAGGTATATGAGTAGGGAAGGTTGCCACCGCTTACATAAACATGGATTTCACCATCCGCGTACCCTGAACAGGATGTGTTGATTACAATTATACTGTCAGACTGCAGCGTTTCCGGCTGATCAATATAGAAACTGTCTGTAGCCATACAACCATTTTCGTCAGTTACTGAAACAAAATGATATCCCGAAAACAAACCGGTAATGCTGTCGCCTTCTAATCCTCCGGGCCAGTTTACTGTCAGCACTCCCACTGCATTGCTGACATTGGTGATCCATGCCTGTCCATCGGCAATTCCTTCACAGGTTGCAGGCAGGCTTGAAACCGAAAAGCTGATATCATCGGGGGCTGTTATTGTCACTGAATCAATGGCAATACATCCCAGGCTGTCCGTTACGGTAAGCCAATACATGCCGGCAGATAGATTAGCTGCAGTATCGCCGGATACACTTACCGGGCCTGACCAGTTAAATGTATAGGGTGCCACACCAAAATCAGCTGCAGCCCATGCAATCCCATCCTGAGATTCGGTACAGAGTAGTGGTTCCGAGCCAATGACAGTGATTTCAAGATCGCATTCAATGGCCGTACAGGTAATCACTGCTGCAGGAACATCACATTCCGAAACCACGGCTACACTAATGGTAACTGACTCACCCGGCAGCAAACCTTCTACAATTACAAATGTATCGTTGGTTATCCATGGCATGTCGCCGTCTATACTCACCACGTAGCCATTGCCTGCTCCCGGCACAGCAGGCCATAAGACACTGACACCGGTTGGAGAGGGAGGACCACACTGAAGTAATGGTGGGTCAAAATACTCACCCACGGCTAAGGTAAAGCTTTGCTCTTCCGTACATCCGTAATTGTTTAATACGTTCAGGGTATAAGTGGTTGTTTGATCGGGATAAAATGAAGGCTGAGGGCAATCAATACAACTTATACCGTTAGCAGGGCTCCAGCTGTAGGTGTAGGATAAATCTGCTGAAAAAGTAATACTCCAATTGAGCATTGCTCCGGGAAAAGTAAGACTCGGGTTGGCAATGCGGAGATACCAGGTGCCATTGACCGGAACGCCGTTCAGATTGTTCCAGCCGCCCGTTTGCTGGGGAAGCCAGTTGCCGGTAAAGGGTGCCAGCGCATTATTGGTGGGGAATACTGTGGTGGCATCGGGTGTAAAGCATGTATTGGTATAGTTACCGGCAAAGCCGGATAATGATCCTGTATTTTTCAACAGTATAACTGTGCCGTTGGGTGCTTCAAGACTGAGGTGCAGATCGGTTGGAAAGGGTATGTCAATATTGAGACAAACAGAAATAAAATTGTTGGTGGAAAAACTGGCCGGCTGCAAACCAGAAACGGTGATGGGAATTTTTAAGGGATTATTGACAGGTACGGGGTTGCCGGATATTGCCGTTTGATTGGCATTGGTATATGGAATAATAAATTCCATTCCGGGAATTTCAACATCCAGGGAAATGGTATCTGCCACGGTGCCGGCAAGATCGAGACAAATGCTGGTATCGGGTATTTCCGTGAGTTGTTCGCCGCAATTCAGACATTCCGGATCAGTGGGAGCAAGTACCTGAAAAATGAGTGTTGTATCAAAAGTGCAACCGAAATTATCAGTAACTTCAAAAGTATATGATGCAGAACCCGGAACCTGCGGAATAGCGATCAAAGTATCGCCGCTGTTGTAAATAACTGAGGAGTTGTTAAGCCAGGTAAAGTCGACAAACTCAGGAAGAAATATCTCAGCAGAAGGGTAGAGGGATGGCAGAAAATGGATAGTCCAGTAGAAAATAAACCCGTCATCAAGAAACAGATGATCCGTTACTGTGAGTGTCCAGTCGCCATTCAGCGGGCAACCGATAAGGTTATTGAAGTTGCCGGCAGGCAAATAAGTTCCTGCATTGGCTTGCCAAATGGTAGAATTGTTACTTACGTTTCCGATGGGATCAGTATATGGAGAAACATTAGTCCAGTTTACGGGATCGGTAAAATAGCCTGAAGTAGCGGTAGACGCAAAACAATAGTCATATCCGATTCCGGGAATGCCGGCCAGTGATCCTCCGGATCCGTCAACCGGTAAATTAGTGGCAACCGGCTCGCCAAGTATAGTTCCGTTTCCTCCTCCTCCGGGTCCGGCCCCAAATGTTTTCAACATGACCATCTGACCTGACGGGCAGGTGATACTTATACTGAGATCACCCATATAGGAATGTTCCATATTGAGGCAGATGCTTTCGAGATCTTGCGCCGAAGTAATGGACTGAGATGGGTTGAAATCAGTAAATGTGATACTGGATGTGTATGAAACACCACTTCCGTCAGGTAGTGCCAGGGAATCATAAACAATGGCTCCTGTAGGAAATCCGCCTTCCACCGCAGTAAATACAAGACTGCTTCCCGTTCCGCTTTCACCGGATGCTGTCAGATGCACGGTATCTCCCAGACAAAGCACATCATCATAGTTGCCAACAGCAAACTCAGGATAGGTGGACACCCTTACCTTCTGCCCCAGGTAATTGGCATTTTTACAGCCGATGGAGTCGGTTACGGTCAGGTCTATCATGTATCCACCGGGATTGTTGTAAGTATGGTTCGCAGTCAGGCCGTACTTAATGGTGCCGTCACCAAAATCCCAAACATAGGTCGAGGTAAAAGGAGATTGATTGTAAACTTCGCCGTTCTGAGGAAAACTGACTTCTGCTGATACCGTGATGGTTTGCCCGGGGCAAATATCGAGATAACCCGTGCTGTCAGTGGGAAGAGGTGATGTGTTCAGGGTATCCAGACTTACCAGAACAGGTTGGCAGGGGTTGACGCAACTGATGGTAGATTGCCAGCCGGCAGCTGAGCTTCCTGACTGGGAAACAAAATGAACGGTAATACATCCCGAGGAATTGGCTGCAGTGGCCTGGATGTTAAACACATCCAGAAAGCTGAAATCCTCTACGCATCCAATTAACGGTGCAAGAGTATCCACACCGTCGTAAAAGCAGAAAACATCCCCGGGGTTGATATCTACTGAAGCATTGTTTAAAAAAAGATTGATGTGGGTTTGCCCGGTTGAATTAGGCGAGCAAATGGTAGTGGCAAAATGTTGGTTGCCTGTATAATTTCCATTCTCTCCACCGCTGTCGTAAAAAAATCCGGAACATGATGTCAGTAGTGGTTGTGAGGGGTTCATCACATAGGTTTGCCCCATAACAAAAGTCAATGCAATGGTATTCAATGCCAGTACGATAAAGAATTTCAGTAGCCTTTTGTCCATCAAATGTTCTTGTGGTCTAAAACTTTTGAGAAGTAAACATACAGGATGATTTCTCAGATCAAAATCCTCGCCGGATTTCATTTCAGGGTTAAACAGCTAAGGTACCACTTTTCAAATATTTTGGCAGTGGAATATTTGCCGAATGGCCTTTTAAAGCAGATATTGTTTTTTGATATACGTTGGTCGCAAGAAAATACCATTACAATTGCACCATAAAAACTTTGATTCCGGAGCTGAGTACAAACCCCATCCCCTTAAACTCTCCTTGTAGCCAGGCTGCAGTTAGGTCAACACGGAAAATGCGCAAAGCCCCAAACCCTATGCGGTCAATGCCCACTGAAGCCTCCTTGTACAATGTGCCATCAGCCAGTATAAACCCGTTAAAGCTCACTACCGGCGATAGTCCAAGATCCCGGATACCCGGTATATGTCTGAATCCCGCGCCTTTAAAGCTGTGCTCGTAAAACCATTGCAGGTAGTTTTGGGAAGTCGAGTACCGGTAATAGGGAAGCTGCTTGTAACTGTCGCGAAATCTCAGAATATCCATGTAATTGATCTGATTGCCATGGAAGTGTTTATAGTCCATAAAATACTGTGGCCGGTTCAATAAAAATCCACCTGCAATTCCGCGAATATAGCTTTCACCATAGGTGCCGAAGGTTAGCGTATGGGTAACACGAATCTCTCCATGGGCAAAACTTTCAGTCAATTCATCCGTATTGGTGACTGAGTATCTGACCCGAAACTGAATTTCAGGAAGGTTGGATGGAATGGGGACAATCTGCCCGGGATAACGAATATAGCCTTCACGCTTTTTCCATCTGAACACTCCCTCCACAGCATTATACCTGTGTTCGCTAAAATAATCATTCACTTCGGGATGCTGTAATGGCAGATTGGGTTCATAGGTCCTGTTTCGTTTCCTGAAACTGAAATCTGATTGATTTTGAGGCGCATTTCTTACACCGGATTCAATCCTTATCTGAGCTGCCAGTGCATAAACTTCAGGGCTGCGAACGGAACCAAAAATGTATTGCCCGCCGTACCACTTTTTATAGTTTTGCTTATATTGTAAGCTAAGCCAGGTATTGCCAAAGTTTCCAATGGTATGCCCCGGGTCGTAATCCCTCAGCCGATTGCTGATGCCTGCACTAAAATTCCAGGGAGTTCTCCGACCCAACCTGAAGCCTGCTTCAGCTCGGTAACGCCAAACTTCGTCAGCAAAGCCATAGTAAATTTCGGGCCTGATATAAATTTGGTGTTGATTTTTATTGATACTCTGATTAAACCGACCCGAAATGCCCGGCGAAATTCCTGATACGGCATTGAATTCTATACCTTGCAGTGGCGAAGCAATTGAAAAACTCGTACCCAGGGTTCGCTTCCTCCAGGTATATCCGGTAGCGAGGTCGAGCCAATTGAATCGATTGGCCACCCGGTCAGTTGAATCCATATAAGCCGGTTGGCTGGTAATCAGAAAAAGGCTGTCGCTGACCCTGTAATTCTCAGTTTCCTCATCAGTGAGCGGTATGGGACGCAAATGACTCCATCCGGCTTGCGGTGCCAGAAATGCTGTGTCCCGGTAGTTGATCATGATTTTGTTACGCGGTTTTAAAAGCGGTATTCCGGTTTCGTAATTGCTGAAAATCCCCGTAAAATAACCGCCAAACCGAATGCCCAAAATGTTGCACTGAAACAAAAGCTGCTGGTTTCCCGGTAAATAGCCGTCGTTACCTTCTACCGGCAGATGAGTTTGTACCACAGTAAGGGTATCCAGCAGATCCATTTGTATGTTTTTCCCTGCCACCCAAAGCCTGGCTTCTGTAATGAGCCAATACTCATCCATAAGAAACAACTCCCCACTCCATGCCGGTCCGGCCGGGTTTCTGGCTATAACCTCTATACGGTGGATCAGCCGCCCATCCTCATTGTATCGGCTGCCAAGCAAACGATAGCGGTAGTGTGTCATGGCTACATTACTGATCGGAGACGGGACCCCTGTACCGAATTGTTGAAAGTTCTCATAAAAATTCACGCGAAACAGCAATGCCGTATTAAAACTGATCCCCTGATCAGTCCCGCTGGTCCGGGCATATATGATCTCTTCATGCAGCCCGTCCGGTGGAAAATACTCAAGCCTGCTGTGTGTCTCACTGAGATATATTATGCCTATTTCAGCATCCGCATCCTCTTCCAACCGCGACATGATGGCTTCAGGCAAACTTTCAATCCGCATTACTCCCTTGATGTAGGCTTCACAACGATAAGTGTCAAAGCGGTTGAGGTAATACGTCCGCTTTTCCATGGCCTTTCGTATCATGGCATAGGCCGGATCTTCGGCATCAGCCCTTACTTCAATTACTCCCAACTCATACATGGCTGGATTAAGGCGGATTGTGCCAATGTCTTCCTGTTCTTTTTGGATAACTCTTTTTTGGTCGTGGTACCCAATATACCTGAATATGAGCACATCACCCGGCTTTACTCCCGAAAGTCTGAAGTTTCCGTTTTCATTGGACGTGGTACCATGACTGGTTCCCTCTACAAAGATTGTGGCAAAGGGCAGCGGGGTGTCAGCTTCATCGGCTACTGTGCCTGTTATCTGCCCCCACAAAGAGCTATGTATCATTATGGATAAACACCACAATACGATCCGAATGCTGTTCATGCTGCAAAGCAAGAAAAAAAAACCGGAACAGCCTGAAAGCAGCTCCGGTTTTAGATGTGAAGGGTATTTTGCACCGACCAACTACCTTAAAAACAGCAGTTCGCGGTATTTGACCATGTCCCAGGTCTTATCATCTACCAGATACTCGAGTCTGTCACAATGGATGCGAATTTGCTCCATCAGGGGCTTAACCTTGCGGCAGTACTGTTCGGCCACTTCGTGAATGGCGGTGCAGGAATTGGCCTCACGACGTTTGCCGGTCATGGTTTTGATGAGTTCGTAAATGGCATTGACGTTCTCGGAAATTCGCTCTACGATGGATGCCTGAGATTGCCAAAGCTGGTGATCAAAACCCACATTCATCATATCATTGATATTGGCGGTAATATGCGCCTGGTATTTAATGGCACTGGGAATTACCTGCGACATGCAGATTTCACCCAGGGTTCGCGATTCGATCTGCAGCTTTTTAATGTAGTTCTCAACCATTACCTCATAATGGGCATGGATTTCACGACCGGAGAAAATACCGGTCTTTTCAAACAGGTCAATGGTTTTTTGCTGGATGTAAACCCTCAGTGCATCGGGAGTTTCGGTGAAATTGTTAAGACCACGGCGGCGTGCTTCTTCTTTCCACTCATCACTATAGTTGTCACCTTCAAACAGAATAACTTTTGATTCAGTGATATAGTCCTTGATTACTGTAAGCAAAGCAGCATTCAGTCCCATACCTTCCGCAGTCAGGTGCCCAACCTTGTCATAAAAATCATTGAGCTGATGACCCACTATGGCGTTCATTATGGTCATGGGAGCTGCACAATTCTGGCTTGAGCCCACCATCCTTATTTCAAACTTATTGCCGGTAAAGGCAAAAGGGGAGGTTCTGTTTCTGTCGGTATTGTCCTGTGCCAGATTAGGAATTTTAGCAAGCAGATTGAGTACCTGCTGAACGCCTTCCTTGTTGGGCTCAATTCCGGCTTCTATATTATTCAGAACTTCAGTGAGCGCCTGACCAATAAATACCGACACAATAGCCGGAGGTGCTTCGTTAGCTCCAAGGCGATGATCGTTACCGGCAGAGGCTACACTGGCTCTCAACAGGTCAGCGTATTCGTAAACTGCGCGAATAGTAGTTACAAAAAAGGTGAGAAAACGCAGATTTCTACCGGGTACATCGCCGGGGGACAACAAGTTTTTGCCGGTATCTGTGGCCATGCTCCAGTTGTTGTGCTTGCCCGAGCCATTAACACCGTCAAACGGCTTCTCATGAAGCAATACGCGCAACTTGTGCCTGCATGCAATTCTGTCCATCAAATCCATCAGCAGCTGGTTGTGATCAACAGCTACATTCACCTCCTCATACTGAGGCGCAAGCTCGTACTGACCGGGACCTACTTCATTGTGACGGGTTCGCACCGGAATGCCGAGACGATGACATTCATATTCAAGGTCGCGCATATAGCTGTATACGCGCTCAGGTATGGTTCCAAAATAATGATCATCCAATTGCTGCCCTTTGGAAGCTCTTTTTCCGATAATTGTTCTTCCGCAAAGCATCAGGTCAATACGGGCATTGAACAGGGCCTCATCCACCAGGAAATATTCCTGTTCCCAACCCAGTGTGGTTTTGACTTTTTTAACGGAATCATCAAAAAACCGCATTACTTTCAAGGCAGCCTCTTCCAGGTATGCATGCGACTTGAGCAAAGGCAGCTTATAGTCCAGAGAGTCACCTGAGTAAGTCACAAAAATGGTCGGGATACAGAGTGTTTTTCCGTCGCCTACCTCCAGCAAAAAAGCCGGCGATGACGGATCCCATGCTGTATATCCTCTGGCCTCAAAAGTAGAGCGAAGCCCTCCGCCCGGAAAGCTGGAACCGTCTGGCTCCTGCTGTGCCAACTCCTGGCCGGCAAACTCCTCGATCGCCCGACCGTTGTCGTCCAGTTTAAAGAAAGCGTCGTGTTTTTCTGCCGTTCTGCCGGTTAGTGGCTGAAACCAGTGCGCATAGTGTGTAGCACCCTTCTCAATTGCCCAGGCTTTCATGGCTTCCGCTACCTGATCAGCCACGGCAAGGCTTAGGTTGTCGCCGGTTTCAATGCTGCGTTTTACACTGAGGTATGCCTCTTCTGAAAGAAAGGTCCGCATGGCATCATCGCCAAACACATTTTCACCAAAGTAATCGGAGATCTTCTCCTTGTCAAATGGCCGCTCAATCTCCGTATCAAACACGGTGCGGTTCAAAATGGTATCAATGGCATTAAACCTGTGGATGCTCATAAAAAATTGATTGTTGAATGATAAATAAGGTGAGGTGGTCTTATTTTTACAGCCTTATTGATTGGCTTTGGCGTGATCTTTCAGAAACTGCTCCAGCCCGATATCGGTCAGGGGGTGTTTTAGCAATCCCATAATTGCACTCAGCGGGCAGGTTACAACATCGGCTCCTGAGGCCGCTGCTTCAACGATGTGCTTGGCTGACCTGATAGATGCAGCCAGTATTTCGGTTTCATACCCCTGAATGCTGTAGATCTCTGCAATTTCAGTGATCAGTTGCATGCCGTCCCAGGTGGTATCATCAATGCGGCCTATGAAAGGCGACAGGTAGGTTGCACCGGCTTTGGCTGCCAAAATAGCCTGGCCGGCACTGAACACAAGCGTACAGTTGGTTCTGATGCCCATGCCTGAAAAAGCTTTGATGGCTTTAATACCATCTTTGATCATGGGAACCTTTACCACAATGTTAGGTGCAATATCCGCCAATGCCTCGCCTTCGCGAACTATGCCCTCAAAATCGGTGGCAATTACCTCCGCACTGACGTCACCGTCTACCAGATCGCAAATGACTTTATAATGGCTTAATATGTTCTGATGGCCTGATATGCCTTCTTTGGCCATCAGACTGGGATTTGTGGTAACGCCGTCGAGAATGCCGAGGTCAAGCGCCTCTTTGATTTGATCAAGACTGGCGGTATCGATAAAGAATTTCATAGTGTACCGGGGTATATATTCGTGTGACCAATGATTGTTGCAAAGGTATGCAAATCAGCTTGCTTAAATGCCGGTTGTCAGAATAAAAAAATGGCGGAAAATCACATCGCACTGCTACAACCTCCTACCCTTGCTTGCTTTCACATCTGGGGGATTTAAAGGGAGCTAGTCGTATGACTTCCGCCGCCGCAAAGGTACCTTCTTTTTTAATAGTTGCCAAGAATATTCATGCAATAATCAGCGGGGCTTTCGCGAAAAATATCGAATTTGGCGTTTCAAAGACTGAACCGGGATATGAAAACACTCACTATAGTTCGACATGCCAAATCCAGCTGGGATGTGCAAGGCCTGGCAGATCAATTCAGACCGCTCAACGAACGCGGATATCACGATGGCCATAACATGGCTTTGTGGTATGCCAATTATGCCAAGCACGCAGATATGCTGATTTCCAGTCCGGCAGTACGGGCATACACTACAGCCATGCTGTTTGCCTCGGCCCTTCGATATCCCATGCAGCATCTGATCATTGAGCCACTGCTTTTTCATGCAACACCCGAAACCATTGAAAATGTAGTTTACGGGATTTCCGAGTCGGCTGACACTGCCATGATTTTCGGACATAATCCCGGATTCACCTGGTTTTCGAATTCTTTTCTTGATCAGCCTGTTGACAATCTGCCAACCTGCGGTGTTGTTATACTGAAATCCAACGCTGAAACCTGGTCTGCTTTTCAACCCGGCAGCATCGAAACACAGCACTACATGAGCCCTAAAAAGCTTTACCGGTAATGACGGAAACAGCCTTGAACCTTCAGACTGAACCAGCTTACACTATCCCCAGGGACATCAGTTGGCTATCGTTCAATTACCGGGTTTTGCAAGAGGCCAAAGACCCTACCGTACCATTGTTTGAACGGCTCAAATTTCTGGCTATATACTCATCCAACCTCGATGAGTTCTTCCGTGTACGTGTGGCCCATCACCGCAATTTGCTCCGTCTGCGGAAAAAGGAAAAGAAGAAACTCGATTACAATCCCGCTGATATTTTGCGCCGGATCACTGCCATAGTCAACAAACAACAGGAGGAATTCAGCAGGATTTTTGATCAGCAAATTGTTCCGGAGCTTAGAAAACACCATATCCGTCTCCTTCGCAGGCTCGAACTGGACGAAACGCAGCGGGAGTTTGTTGAAGCGTACTTCAGGGAATATCTGCTGCCCTTTGTACAACCGGTAATGCTGATTGGCGACAAAGTGATGCCTTTCCTCAACAATGCAGCATTGTACCTCTTTGTCCACCTCAAGGATAAAAGTCACAACGAAGATGATGTTCAACCTTTTCCATATTTCGCATTGCTCAAGGTGCCTTCGGATCATTTGCCCAGGTTTATACGGCTGCCTTCAGTCAGTGGGCGGTATGATATTATTATCCTCGACGATATAGTCCGCCACAGTATTTCTTCACTGTTTCCCGGCTTTCATATCCTCGAAACATATTCCATCAAACTTACCCGTGATGCGGAACTGTATATTGACGATGAGTTTTCGGGAAACCTGATTGAAAAAATCAAGGAAAGCCTCAACAAACGGAATGTGGGCCCTCCTTCACGCCTGGTTTACGACCGCGAAATCCCGCCGCGACTGTTAAAATTTCTGATGGATCTGTACGACCTTTCCAAAGCAGACTTGTTGCCGGAAGGCAGGTACCACAACAACTTCGATTTCTTTGGATTCCCTGATTTTGGCATGCATCACCTGAGAAACCCGCAGGTTACCCCTTTGCGCTCACATTACCTTGACAAGCATGATACCGTATTTGAAGCAGCCAGTGAAAGAGACATACTACTTCATTTTCCCTATCATACCTTTGAATACGTGATCAGGATGTTTGAAGAAGCGGCAGCTGATCCTGCAGTAACGCATATCAAGGTAGTCCAGTACAGGGTAGCGCAGCGATCACGCATTATGCAGGCACTAATAGAGGCCGTAGAACTGGGTAAACAGGTTACCGTTTTTGTGGAAGTTAAGGCCAGATTTGATGAGGAGGCTAATCTGCAATGGGCTGAAAAGCTGGAAGAGGCAGGTGTAAGAGTACTATACAGTTTTCCAGGGCTCAAAGTACACTCCAAGCTTGCGCTCATCATCAAACAAACAGAAACTGAAATCACCAGTCTGGCCTACCTGAGTACGGGCAACTTCAATGAGAAAACCGCCCAGATTTACAGCGATTTTGGGTTTATGACCACTCAGCCTGATCTGACTGCAGAAGTGAGCAGGGTGTTTCATTTTCTCGAAACCACTACGGTTCCGGCAAAACCATTTGAACATCTGCTCGTGGGTCAGTTTAATCTCCGTTCCGGGATTGAACAATTGCTGGAGTTCGAAAAGAAAGAAGCCATTGCCGGTCGTAAGGCATTGTGCATCATCAAAGCCAACAGCCTTGAAGATGCTGACATGATCGAAGCCTTAAGAGATGCCGGGAATGCAGGTGTGGAGATCAGGCTCATTATCCGCGGAATTTGTTGTTTGATACCTAAAGTGAAAGGCTTTACCCAGAATATTCAGGCGATCAGCATTGTGGATAAATTCCTGGAGCATTCCCGGGTATACTATTTCTACCATGCAGGAGACGAAAAAACCTACTTATCTTCCGCCGATTTTATGCGGCGGAATTTGAGCTACCGGATTGAAGCTGCTTTCCCGATCTACGACAGCGAATACAAAAAGGAAGTAATCGACTTTTTGCAAATTCAATGGAATGACAATATTAAGGCCAGATGGATGAACCATGGCCAAATCAATAAATACAAGCGGGAAGGCCCGGATATGGGCATCCGGAGTCAGATAGAAACATACTACTACCTGAAGCGAAAGGAAGAAACTTTATCGCGCAAAGATCAGGACAAGCACAGCAGAGACGATAAAGAACCGCAACCCACGTCAAAACCGGGTACTGCAGTATGAGTAAGTTATTAGTGGTACCCACACTGGCAGAAGCCGGGGACATTATCCCGGGATTTGATTTTCATCCGGCTGGAGGAAGCATCTGGATCTCAAGGAATGGTGCACATCTGTTAGTAACCGGTGCAGGTATTCCCAATACTATTGCAGGGCTTTTGCTTTACACTTCGCGATTTGGAATTCCTTCTGCCGCACTGCATGCAGGGATAGCCGGGGTTTATGGAAAGAAGTATAGTAAGGGCACAGTATTATGGGTGCAATCTGATGTTTTTGCGGAGATGGGTGCGGAGAATCAGGACAGCACATTGATTCCCATGAAGGATATGGGCTTCCATACCGAAACGATTCATGACATCGCATCCGGCTCTCTGAGGCCGGTGCGCAGGAACAATATGTTTTCAGATCTGCCCGCCGTGAAAAGCATCACAGTTCAGGTGGCTTCAGGCAGTGAAACCACTATCCACAAGCGCATTTCAATGTACAATGCGGATATAGAGAATATGGAAACGGCGGCTTTTTTCTTTGTCGGACAATTGTTGGGCTACCCTTCATACGAAGCCATTCGGGCAGTTTCCAATGATGTTGAACCACGCAACCGGGAAGCCTGGCAAATAGAAACTGCTGTCCAAAATTTGAGCAAAGCAGCCAGGAAATGGTTGAATACCGGCTAACCGTTGTTTTGGGCAATGAATTGTATAGCTTTTACCCTGAATTTGTAAATTCACTGATCCGGTCTGCACCATAATCCATATTTTGTGCGTTTCGGGCTAAACAGTATGGAGATCAATGTGTGTTAAAGGGCACCGGGAAATTTGAACCGCATCCCCTTACAATGCGCTGATCAGGCCATAAGGCAGTTGATTTATGGAACAGTATTACGGATATTTAGCAGTTTTTTTTGGAGGGATAACTCTTTGTTTTTGCATGGTGGATACAGGGCATGCACAAGCTCTGCAACCACAGGATGCATTCCCTGTGTACGCAGGAAATAGTTTTCAGAATGAAAGCAGGCACAGTCCCACTAAAGCCACAATTTTATCCCTGGCATTGCCCGGAGCAGGGCAGGTGTACAATCGCAAAATCTGGAAGGTTCCCATTATCTATGCCGGGCTGGGAGCCACGGGATATGCAGTGTATTTCAACCGAAGAGAATACCAGCGATACAGGCAGGGTTACCTGGCACGGGTATCCGGCGACGAAGAACCCGACGACGAATTTACGGGTACCCAATATACTGCTCCGGTTCTTAAAGAATTTCGCGATTTCTACCGTTCCAATTATGAGCTGTCAGTATTGGGATTTGTGCTGATTTACTTGCTCAATGGTGTCGATGCTTTTGTTGATGCTCATTTGTTTGAATTTGACGTATCTGATGATCTGGGCATTCGTGGCAGAATTACGCCGGCTTCTCAGGGAACCGGCATTGCACTGGGTATTGGCCTGTCTCCAAAAACTCAATCACCTGTACCTGTCTGGTAGAGGTAAAGTAAACTACCGAAGTCTGAAAATAAATTCGCCTCCGCGGTCACCGGTATTCACGATAACGCCATTCAGTGGTGTCTGCCGGTGCATATTGGCCACACTGATCTTGACAAACTGCTCAAGCTGTGAAGATGCAAAGGCCGGCCTTGTGTTTTGGCGGAGGTAGCTGAGTACTGCTTCGGCAAACGGGCTGTGGGTACCCAGAATGCCATCGGACACCGGCTCAAGCCTGCCTGAAACCAAGGCCCTCCGCGATTTGAATCTTCCCACCTGGTTTACAAAGCCCCGGCTTTCACTGAGCAGTGATCCTGAAAAGCAGGCATCAGCCACTACCAACACATGCCGGGCTTTCCAGCTGTTAAGATACTGATGAAAGCGCGCATTGGATAAATAGGTCTCACGCTGATCGGGATGTCCGTCATAGGGCACCCAGTATCCCCGTGCTGCTTCGGCATCGTAATCTCCATGGCCTGAAAACAACACCAGCACCTGATCATCCGGCCCAGAACGCGCTTCAATTTCCTCCAGGGCTTTGACCATGTTACTCAAGGTTGCTTCATTATTGTACAGGGTAATGATATGATCATCCTCAAACCGGTATTTCTGAATGAGAGCAGCCTGCATTTCCATTACATCTCTTACGGCGTTATTGAGCGGGCGCCATGTGCTGTATTGGTCAATACCAATGGCCAGCAACCAGTTTTTACCCTGATTGTCCATGAAATTGCCACCTGCCGCTTCGGCTATGTCAACGGTCATAGAGTCGCTGCTTCTGCGACCGGTTCGATCTGCTGCGGATATAGTTATTTCATTACTGCCGGTAAACACCGGAATTCTTGCATTGAAATTGGTTTTTACCGCTCCGGGATGATCGAGCGAGGCTGCGGCACCATTGATAAAAACACTCTCTACCCCCTGAAAGGCAACAACATACCCCCTCACATCAATAAATGACTCCGGGGCTTCTATGGCACCTGCTGAAGCAACGGGTTCACTCACATAAATCCGGGGTGGAGACTGACGTGTTTTTCGGGCTACATAAGCTTCATCGATTTCTGCTTCCGGATCAACGCGTACCATGTAAGTTTGCCGGCTGACATTGCCGGAGGGGTCACTGGCCTCAATCAGGATCTGCTGTGTGCCCCGTGGCCTGAGCCCTATGCTTGCGGCAAAATGCACCTGGTTACTTTGGGCAGGCATGTAAATTTCTGCATCAAATCCATTAATGCGTACCCATGCAATTCCGGTCTCATCCTTAGCAGTACCTTCGATAAAGAGCTGCTCAAATGGAAACAGGTTTATGCCGGAAGGGGCCAGACGCGGCTGGGCGATGTCTATATCGGGAGGGAGTGAATCCGTGACCATAGCTGTAAGCACAGGGCTCAGATAGGTGTTGAGCAGCCGATCCTGATCTGTTGTCAGTGATTTGGGTTCAGGTTTTGCTGAATGTTGTGTTGGGGCAGGAGTAGATTCTGTCCCGGCATCAGGATTTCTCGCAGATTGCTGACGGGACCACAAAGAGATATCCTCATTAACACTACTGCCGTCATCATTGGAATAGCCGGCTATAACCCACGCTCCTTGGCGGTTGAGTTCCAGCGGAAAAGTCCGTTCTCCTTTGCGCAGCACCAGGTCATGTGAGGGAGTGCCTTTTGCCCATTGACCTTCCAGCTTATTTCCTTCACTGATATACAATGTACCATACCCGTGCGGGCGGTTTTGATGGAATTGCCCCCTGAATACCTTGCCGTCAGCCAACAGCCAGACTCCGGTTCCGTTATAACAATCGCCCTGGATACAAACTCCCTGTTCTGAAGTTTGCGCCGGAGTGGAGACTGTAATGAACACGAAGAAAAAGCATAGCAGCACACCAAAACCCCTTGCCATGTCACGAGCTTTCATGATCAATGATTCATCAATAGAGGTTTTGAAACTATTTTTGCCCGGCATGCTCAATGAATAAAATAAGATTGTGCAAAGTTAATAACCGTATTTCTGTTGCCAAAATTGCCGCATGCGCTGTACAATCAACTCTTCCTGCTTGTTGGATGCGGGTTTGTACAGGGTAGTACCGGCAATTTTTTCGGGCAGGTACTCCTGATCGGCAAAATGGCCTTGATAGCTGTGACTGTATTTATAGTTTTTGCCGTATCCAATTTCTTTCATGAGCCGGGTAGGGGCATTGCGCAGATGAAGCGGCACCGGCAGGTCGCCTGTTTCGGATACCAGTGCCAGTGCTTTGTCAATAGCACTGTATGCTGAATTGCTTTTGCCGGAGGTGGCCAGGTAAATAGCTGTTTCTGATAAAATGATCCTCGCTTCGGGCATGCCTATTTTGTGAACGGCGTCAAAGCAGGATTGAGCAAGTAAAAGCGCATTGGGGTTGGCTAAACCAATGTCTTCCGCTGCAAGGATTATCATGCGCCGGGCAATGAATTTGATGTCTTCTCCTGCATGCAGCATCCTGGCAAGCCAGTACACTGCAGCATTGGGATCAGATCCGCGAACTGATTTGATAAAAGCACTGATGACATCGTAATGCTGCTCCCCGCTTTTGTCGTAACGGGCCAGGTTGCTCAATATGGTTTTGGCCACCAGCTTATTGGTGATCTCCAGCGGTCTATTGCTGTGGCTCTGCACCACAAGTTCCAGTGCATTGTACAGTTTCCTTGCATCACCTCCCGATATCCTGAAAAGTTCTTCATATTCAGACACCTTTACATTTTCGCTGCGCAGTAACTGATCCTGTTCGATGGCCCGGGCTACCAGCTTGCGAAGCTGTTCAGAATGGAGAGGCTCAAGGATAAAAACCTGACAGCGGGAAAGAAGAGCAGAGATCACTTCAAACGAGGGGTTTTCAGTAGTGGCTCCAATCAGAACCACCGTACCCCGCTCAACTGCTCCAAGGAGTGCATCCTGCTGTGCCTTGTTAAACCGGTGAATCTCATCGATGAACAACACCGGTGCCGGCTCCCCGTTTTCTGTTAACGTACCGGCATGCTCTATGGCCTGCCTCAGGTCGCGCACACCGGAGTTAATGGCACTCAAAATAAAATGTTTTCTGCCTGTAACACCGGCCAGCAGGTATGCCAGTGAGGTTTTACCGACACCCGGAGGCCCCCAGAAAATACAAGATGGCAGGTAACCCTTTTGAATGCTCTTTTGCAATACAGATTCATTGCCGAGGATATGCTCCTGACCAATGAATTCATCCAATGTTGCAGGCCGCATCCGTTCGGCAAGTGGAATTTTCATAGTAGACGAAATGTGGATACAATGTAATGGATTACTGCAATAATTCGAAGAATATTGGATGGCCTTTTTACGAGCAAATTTTACTCATGAACTACCCGCACAACGGCAGAGCCGCGATCTCCGGTAATCCTGTACAGGTAAATGCCCGAAGGCCACCAACCGGTTTCTATTATGTTACCGGGTAAATAGTCTGTTTTTTTCAACACCTGCCTTCCCGTCATATCAGTCACTGTTACCTGAACGGTTTGTGTATTTCCGGTATACAGCCTTACATATCCGGATGCGGGATTGGGTTGAACCATTACGTTTAATATGGCTACCTCCGGACCGGTATCAGATGATGAGGCGGGATCATAAAATATGCTCCATTCCCGGGTATGCACCGGAGCATTCATTCTGATGAGCTCAGTGTTGTCTTTAATGGTTGCCAGCAGGGTATTCATTCCTGGCATCAGCAGAGAGGCATCCAATTCGATGATGGCCGTCGTGTCGCTCAGCCATTCTTCATTGAGCTGCCAGATTACATCCAGTGTATTGGGTTCCGGCAACAGCAGTTCCAGGCCAAATTCGCGGTTGCCGTACACAGTTACTATTTCGGAAGTGGGGAAATAGTTGAGAACCGGGTTGACCATAGTGAGAATTTTCATGGTGGTGGCTTCGCTGCAGACACTGCAAAACGGGTGGTGTAATTGCTCCATCATGCAAGCCTGATGAGTTGGTTTGTACCACGATGAATCTCCGCTGTGCGGGTGAATGCCAATTCCAGTTCCGGGGGTAAGCCAGTTTTTCCATTTGATGGTTTCAGGATTGGGGTTTGCAGTAAGGTTTGGGCGTTCAAAGGCATACTGAGGGCCTGCCCAGTATTCATCGGCCAAACCGGCAAAGGAATGTCCCAGCTCGTGGATGGCGATCAATTTGGCACTGGTATGCATGGTGGTGGCAGCAAAAGTACCTCCTGAGCCACCGTAAAACGGCGAGTTGGCCAGCATGATCACAATATCGTATTCCGGAACCGTGGACAGAAGAGCTGCAGTAACCAGATTGGTAAATGTAGGAACTACCAGTCTGTGAATTCCGGCAAAATCAAAGGTGGTGCCAAAGTAGGTATTAGGCGCTGAAACCGGATGTGAGCCGGGCTGAGGACAGTCAGAAGCAGTGCCGGGATGCCTGATACCAGACTGCTGCGATACAACCCGCACAGCAAACACATTAAAATACTGCCGGTAGTTGGCATACGGTACTTCATCAAACAGATGGTCAATCACATCGGCCGCATCTTCCAAAAACTTTTCCATTTCGCCGGCGGTGTATCCATCGCCCAGCAGCACTACATTGAGGCAGTGATGAGTGGGGCAGTGGTATATCAGCGTGTCTTTTCCCATAACCTGCGCATGCATTGTGGTCCATGAAGCCATTGTAACCAACCAAGTCAGCAACAGGACAGGGAAGTGGCAGAAGCATGTGAGAGGATTTTGCGGTGTGATATTTTGATGATACATAACTCTTTGTGGTGCTTTAGAAGTGGAATTGGCCCATTTCGCGATTGCGTACATAATTGCTGAACTCATAAAGGCTTAAGCGGATAAATGTATTTTGCTGCAACCGCACAAAGAACTGCGACTCCTGCAACTCAACGGCGTATTGTTCCATCACATGGTGTTCATTAACTGCTTCCATCACGCGGTAAAGCGGGTGCTCCAGATAAAATGTGTCGGATACTAAATCAGCTTCATCACTGAGTATGCCCATGATATAATGATCAGTAGATGGAACCGAGGGCAGTGGCTGCTTGAGTTTGCCGGATACCTTGTGGATATCATAGGTTGTAATGATGCTGTGACCATTGGTGGTATCGGCTATTACATCAAACATGATGAACACAATAGTATTTTCCTGGGATGAATGAGTTGTGGATACTGCAGTCTGTTCCGGTTCGGTATGCGGTCGGGTGGTTTTACATGCCGCTGTCAATGCAAGCAGAACTAACAAAAACAGTGTGGATGGTTTCAAAACTCGTCTTTTAGAATAAATGTCCTGTTCCGGAAATGCGGAAATCCTGTTATGCAATGATACAAAAAATGTGCTAACCATAGCCACATGCCTTGTATTTCCAGGTGTGGTTTTGGACAGAGAAGCTGTAAATGACAAGGTATGATAGCATTTTCGGATGAATTTTTCACCGGACAGAAGTAGGTTGACATCGAGTTTAATCGCGGAGTTGAAACCGGTGAGGTCATTACTCTAACTGTAACAATAAACACATTATCAATGTAATAAGGTAAAATTTAAGCCTAACAGTAGCACAGAGTGTATGGTGCCGGAACGGCACACAATAAAGAGATATACAAAATGAAAACAACTCCTTACAGTGTTGATAAACAAATGGACTACAAAGATTTGCAAAGAGTGCTAACAAATGCGGATAGTATTATGTACCTTTGCGGCGCTGTAAAGGCATTTTCGTAATCCTTTTTGGTAACACACAAATTTAAATTCCATGCCAAACTATTTAACAAAAGAAGACAAAGAGAAAATCTTTGCCGAGTACGGTTCAAGCGCACAGGATACCGGCAGTGTAGAGTCACAGGTAGCCATGATCACACACCGGATCCAGGGGCTTTCAGGTCATCTTAAGACCAATGCCAAGGATCATTCATGCCGTAAGGCACTGCTTCATTTGGTGGGTCAGCGAAAGCGCATGCTCAGCTACCTGCAGCGCAAAGATATCAGCCGTTATCGTGCACTGATCGATAAATTAGGTCTGCGTAAGTAATTACTGCTATTTAGAAATGACGAAAAATGGGAGGTGTCTGCATGGAAATTATTGTAGCCCTCCTTTTTCTTTTTTAACCAACACCCGTTGCCACAGGGCATTGCCTTTGTTTTGCAAGTTTCCTGTTTTATGCAACTACAATAATGAATCGATACCATGGGAAAACAAACACCCTTAAGTAAAAGCTTTAACCTTCCCGATGGCAGGGAAGTAACTTTGGAGACCGGTAAACTGGCCGCACTGGCTGACGGATCGGTACTTCTGAAAGTTGGCAAAACGATGATGCTGGCTACTGTTGTGTCAGCCAGAGAAGCCAAACCCGATGCTCCGTTTTTTCCGCTGTTTGTGGAATACCAGGAGAAATTTGCATCAATAGGCAGAATTCCGGGAAATTTTTTCAAGCGCGAAGGCAGGTTGTCAGAACATGAGATTCTGGTTTGCCGTTTGATCGATCGGGTTGTACGGCCATTGTTTCCCGACAACTATATGAACGACACGCAGATTGTGGTCAATCTGATTTCGGCTGACAAGGAGGAAATGCCTGATTGTTATGCAGCTTTAGCAGCTTCTGCCGCACTGGCTGTATCTGACATTCCTTTTGCCGGCCCCATTTCTGAAGTGAGGGTTGCGCGTATCAATGGAGAGTTTGTGATCAATCCCACCCGCAGTGCACTGGAAGATGCCGACATGGACTTTATTGTTGGTGCTACCGAAGAGAATGTTGTGATGGTGGAAGGTGAGGCAGATGAATGCTCTGAGGCCGATCTGATAGAAGCCATGAAAGTGGCACACAAAGCCATTAAGGCACAAATAGCCGTTCAGCGTGAACTGGCTGAGCTGGTTGGTGAAAAAGCACTGAACAAACGCGAAGTTGAAGTAGCTGTTGAAGATAAGGAACTGGAGCAAAAGGTAGAAGAAGGTGCCGCAGCCAGACTCAGAGAGATGGTGAGTTCATTTTTGCCCAAAATGGAGCGCAAAGCTGCACTGGATGAACTGAAAACCTCACTGCAGGAGCAATTGATGGAAGCTTACGGTGAAGAGGCATGGGAAGAAAAAGCTCCTTTGTTTGAAACGTACTTTTACAACATTCAGAAGGAGGTCATCCGCCGCTTTACCCTGGATACTCGCACCCGTCTTGATGGGCGTAATTTGGACGAAGTGAGGAATATCTGGGCGGAGGTAGATTACCTGCCCGGTGCCCACGGCTCAGCCTTGTTTACCCGAGGTGAAACTCAGAGTCTCACCACACTTACGCTGGGCACAAAGCTCGATGAGCAGATGATCGACACAGCGTTGGATTTCCATTTTAACAAGTTCATACTGCATTATAACTTTCCACCATACAGTACCGGTGAAGCTAAAATGATGAGAGGCCCCGGACGAAGGGAAATAGGTCACGCCAATCTGGCAGCCAGGGCCTTGCGCAAGGTTCTGCCTCCTGTAGATGAGCAGCCCTACACCATCAGGATTGTATCTGATATTCTGGAAAGTAACGGGTCATCATCCATGGCCACCGTTTGTGCAGGTTCTCTGGCATTGATGGACGGGGGTATTAAAATTAAGCGAGCCATGTCAGGCATCGCCATGGGTTTGATTACCGACGGTGAAAAGTATGCCGTACTCAGCGATATACTCGGCGATGAAGATCACCTGGGAGATATGGACTTTAAAGTGGTGGGTACGGAAAGAGGTATTTGCTCCTGCCAGATGGATATCAAGGTGGACGGGCTTCCTGTTGAGGTGCTGACCAATGCACTGGAGCAGGCCAAAGCTGGCCGGCTGCATATCCTGAGTGTTATGAATGACGTTATCGACAGTCCTCGACCGGATCTGAAACCTCATGCACCGCGAATAGTGCAATTGTTTATTGATAAGAGCTTCATTGGAGCTGTAATTGGCCCCGGTGGTAAAATAGTGCAGGAAATTCAGGAAGAAACCGGCACGGTGATCACCATTGAGGAGGTGGACAATACCGGTGTGGTTTCTATCAGCAGCTCCGATAAGCAGTCCATCGATCAGGCGGTAGCGCGGATCAAGTCCATTACTACTGTACCTCAGGTTGGTGATGAGTATGATGCCATCGTCAAGTCTCTGATGCCTTTTGGTGTAATCGCTGAGTTCCTGCCCGGAAAAACAGGACTGGTGCATATCAGTGAACTTTCTCATACTCATGTCAACGAAGTATCAGACGTACTCTCAGAAGGCGATGAGCTTCGCGTGAAACTCATTGGTATTGATCCTAAGTCCGGCAAATTCAAGCTTTCTCGCAAGGCTTTGATTGAGCGCCCTGAAGGAGCAGCCGATGACCGGCCTCGTCGAAATGATGGAGGTGGACAAAGACGCAGTTATGATCGCGACCAGGGAGATCGTGGTCACCGTCCCCCACGGCGCGATGACCGCCCAAATAAAAATCGAGACAGACAGGACTAAGCAAACCCGCAACAAATTGTCCATCAAAGAAAGAGTCAGCCTGAACCGGATGACTCTTTTTTTATGTGAAACTGAGTGCGCGGTTCACGGAAAATTTTGGCCTCATCATTTATGCTGAAATCGGATTAAATTACCGGGCAAGCTTTTTTGACTTTTTTTGTGGAATTGCAACTTTTTTTCCGTCTATCGGGTATATTGCATTGACGTTCTCAACGAACAATATCCCCCTGACCTATGAGACAACTGAAAATTGCCCACAAAATTACCTCGCGTGAGAGTGTAGCACTGGACAAATACCTCAACGAAATCAGTAAGATCCAACTGCTAGCTCCGGAAGAAGAGGTGATGCTGGCAGAGCGTGTTAAGCAGGGTGATGCCGATGCGTTGGAGCAGCTCACCAGAGCCAATCTGCGGTTTGTAGTATCCGTAGCCAAACAGTACCAAAATCAGGGGCTTTCATTATGTGATCTCATCAATGAAGGCAATGTTGGCTTAATGAAAGCCGCAAGACGATTTGATGAAACCCGTGGCTTCAAGTTTATTTCCTATGCCGTTTGGTGGATTCGGCAGTCCATTTTGCAGGCCATAGTTGAGCATTCCCGGATTGTTCGCATGCCGGTCAATAAAATCAGTGCCTACAATAAAGTACAGGAAGCTTTCACTACGTTTGTGCAGCAATCTGAACGCAACCCCACCAGCGAAGAGCTGTCTGAGCTGCTCAATATCCCGCCGGCGGAAATAGAGGATATTATCCGCGGACGTAAGTATCTTTCCTTCGATTCGCCCATTTCACCCGATGACGATAGCTCAGCCACTATGATTGACCTGATGGAGAGTGAACCGGAAATGGATCCTGACGATAAGCTCATGAAAGAAAGCCTTCGTGAAGAGATCAGGTATGGTATGCGAGTGCTGGCTCCGCGCGAAATGGAAATTCTGAGTGAATACTATGGCCTCAGCGGAGGTAAACCCAAAACTCTTGATGAAATTGGCGAATTGTTTGATCTCACCCGTGAAAGAGTCCGGCAGATTAAAGAACGGGCCATTCGAAGACTCAGAAAATCTTACAACAAAAACATTCTTCGAAGCTTTTTAGGATAGCTCTTTGTTGATTTGAATGAACTTTCTTGCCCACGCTACACTTTCTCCCATTGACTCACCGGGGATCCTTGCCGGCAATATTGCCGCTGATCTGCTTTCCCCTGCTGAGATCAGGCATCTGCCCGAATCCGTTAAACAGGGAGTTGATCTGCATTTTACCATTGACCGCCTCACTGACCGTCATCCTGCATTTCGCTCAGGGGCCAGGAGGATCAACAAAACCCGGGGCAAGTACGGCAAAGTCATTCTGGATGTTTTTTACGATTACCTGCTGGCCGTTAATTGGGATCAGGTGGTGGAATGCGGCATGGATGAATTCATCGATAGGGTTTATACTCAGCTTGAATCCACATTGTATCTTCTCCCGGAAAGAGTCAGTATAAGGGTTGAATCGATGATCAGGCACAACTGGCTGGCACAATACGGTTACCCCGATAAGCTTTCCTTTACATTTCGACGTTTGGCTGAACGGGCCAGTGCTCCGGCTCAGTTCGAAGGCCTGCATAATTATATCCTGCAGCATGAACAGGAGTTTACACCCGAGTTTTTTGAAGTGTACAACGATGTTAAGAATGAAGTTACAATTTCGTTTACCACAGAATGAATAGAACCGGGAATTCGGGTTTGAATGTTAAACGTTGTTCTGGATCTCGGTTGGTTTTAACCGCAAACTTCCCAGGGAACTGGCAAACCGGGCTTTGCTGAATACCGATCCGTAAAACGTACTCACTTTGCTTTGAGCAAGCTTTTCATCCTCTGACAGATGGTTAAAATCACGACATTGATCCGAGCAACAGGACTCCATCATCTCAGCACAGGACCGGCACTGGATAAACAGCAAATGACAATATGAATTGGCACAGTTAGTGTGAGTGTCGCATGGTTCGCCGCATTGATGACACTGAGCTATCACATCATTGGTAATGCGTTCACCCAGTCTTTCATCAAAAACAAAATTTTTGCCTACAAACTTGTTCTCCAGCTTTTTATGTTCAACTTGCCGGGCGTACTCAATAATTCCGCCTTCAAGCTGATACACTTTTTCAAAACCTCTGTGTTTGAACCAGGCACTGGCTTTTTCGCACCTGATTCCTCCGGTGCAGTACATCACTATATGCTTGTCTTTGTATTGCTGCAGATAGGTTTCCACATCGGGCAGCAACTCTCTGAATGTAGCAGCCTGTGGCAGCCATGCGCCTTTAAAATACCCAACTTCTGATTCATAGTGATTTCGCATATCCACTATCACGGTGTCATTGCGGTCGGTGATTTCATTGAATGCCTCAGCATTCAAATGCGTGCCTTTTTTGGTGACATCAAATGACTTGTCATCCAGGCCGTCGGCCACTATCTTGTTCCTGACTTTGATGTCGAGCTTGATGAATGCCGGGCCTTTTTCCTCAATGGCAAAATTGAGTCTGATACCTTGCAGAAAGGTTACTTCATCCAGAGTGGCTTTGAATGCCTCTATGTTTATTTCAGGAAGCGATATCTGAGCATTAATGCCCTCGTAGGAAACATACACTCTTCCCAACACGCCCAGCGGATACCACTGCGAATAGAGGTGATGTCTGAAGAGAAGCGGGTTTCCCAGATGATGGTACTGATAAAAGGAGAGCGTAGTGTGTGGTTCCAGGGTTTGGCTGACTTTATTGCGCAACTCAGCCCTGCTGATACGATTGTACAGTGTCATAATTCAATGGTTTCAGGATCATTTGCAGGATGATCGAAATCAATAAAAATAAAGGAAGCAAAGATAGGCAATACAAGTGTATTTATAATTTTTTATACCTTGAGGCCTTTCGCACAAATTGTTAAAAACGAGCTATGCGCATCAGGAAAATGGAACTGCATTGGCAAATACTATTGGGGATGGCTGCCGGTGCCTTGTTTGGCGTTATTGCAGCTATGTTTGGCCTCAATCAGTTTGTAGCAGACTGGATTAAGCCGTTTGGCAACATTTTTATCGATGCGCTGAAGCTGATTGCCATGCCGCTTATCATTTTCAGCCTCATCAAGGGCGTTTCGGATCTCAAGGATATCTCCAGTCTGTCGGTAATGGGAGGCCGAACCATAGGTATATACTTAATTACCACCGTGTTTGCGGTTACTGTAGGTCTTTTTGTGGTCAATCTGGTTAAACCCGGAACTTCCATTGCTGAGGAAACCCGCGAAGAACTGATGATGGCCTATGGTGCCGATGTGGATGTCAGGCGTGCAGCAGCGGAAAGGCAAAGACAAACAGGTCCGCTTCAGGCACTGGAAGACCTGGTGCCGGAGAACTTTTTTCAGGCAGCCTCCCACAATGGGAATATGCTTCAGGTGATTGTTATTGCTTTGTTTGTAGGTATTGCCCTCATACTTATTCCTCCGGGCCGGGCTGCACCGGTTAAGGCTGTGGTAGACGGTATGAACGATGTTATTCTCAAGCTTATCGATCTCATTATGATTGCTGCACCTTACGGTGTGTTTGCACTGCTGGCTGCCCTGGTAGTGGAGTCTCCCAGCATGGATTTGTTTTACGCTTTATTGTGGTACGGCTTCTGTGTGGTACTCGGGCTGAGTATATTGGTCTTTTTCCTTTATCCCATGCTGGTAACTATGATTGCCAAACGGGATTATAAGTTCTTTTTCCGCGGTATTTCACCGGCACAGTTACTGGCCTTTTCCACAAGTTCCAGCGCAGCTACGCTTCCGGTTACCATGGAGCGAACCGAACACAATCTGGGCGTTCGCCGCGAAGTCACCAGTTTTGTGTTGCCCATCGGAGCGACGATCAATATGGACGGAACCAGTCTGTATCAGGCTATCGCAGCAGTATTTATCGCTCAGGCCTTTGGTATTGAGCTCACCATCCAGGCTCAACTGGGAATTATACTTACTGCAACGCTGGCTTCAATCGGATCGGCGGCGGTTCCCGGCGCAGGTATGATTATGCTGGTAATAGTGCTGGCTCAGGCTGGAATTCCCGAAGCCGGACTGGCTCTCATTTTTGCCGTAGACCGCCCACTGGATATGTGCCGCACAGTAGCCAACATTACCGGCGATGCCACAGTAAGTATGCTTGTGGGCAAATCCGTAGGCAAGCTTCGTCCTCAAAGCGAGGTTGAAGCCGGAATCAGAGATTAAGACCAATCGCCAATCCGTTGGATGCTTAACGATGAATCAATTATCTTTAGGGATGTTTGGATCAGGTTTGTCAAATAGTTGACGGAATTAATCATTTCGGTTGCCTAAAATCCCAATGCCGGAATAACTGTTTCCGATATAAGTACATTTGCACATTGGCTTTGCCTGCTTCTTCAAATTTATCAATGAGTAACCGAAGGCATGGCAACATTTAGTTCGCTTATCCGGTTAAGGCAGTTAATTCGTTTAACTTTGCTTTTCAGTTATTGATTTACCCATGTTGCCCATCGAAAGAATTAAAGTGCTCGATGCCTTGTCAAGGGTGAGAGATCCTCAGCAGCCTCAGAATATTGTGATGGCCAATCGCGTTCAGGACCTTGCCATTGACGGCCGAAATGTAAGGTTTGTACTCAATTTACCTCCACTTAGCGGAGAAATGAAATCCGATATCACTTTTCAGTGTATTCAGGCCGTACAAAAGCTGTATCCTGAAGCCGAAGTTGATGTTCATATCACTCAGGTGGCTGATCATATACCTGCTCCGGCCTCTGTACTTCCGCAGGTAAGGCATGTAATTGCCGTAGCTTCGGGCAAAGGCGGGGTAGGGAAGTCAACGGTTACGGTTCAGCTGGCCAAAGCCTTGACGCGAAGAGGGGCAACGGTGGGAATTATGGATGCTGACCTTTACGGGCCATCCATTCCGATAATGCTCAATATTGAACAGGCCAAACCCCGGGTAGCCGAGCAGAACGGCAAGCACATGCTTATTCCTGTTGAAACGGATGGCCTGCATGTTATTTCGCTGGGTAATATTATCGAATCCGAGAAAGCGGTGGTGCTCAGGGGGCCGCGTTTAAGCGGGATTATCCGGCAATTTTTTCACGAATGCCTCTGGCCGCCGCTGGATTATCTCATTATCGATCTGCCACCCGGCACCGGCGATATACAGCTTACGCTTGTACAGACGATCAAGTTAACCGGAGTGGTGCTGGTAACTACACCACAGGATGTTGCAGTGGCCGATGCAGTCAAAGCACTCAACATGTTTCTTTTGCCCAATGTTAATGTTCCTGTACTGGGAGTTGTGGAGAATATGTCGTGGTTTACCCCTGCCGAATTACCTGAAAGCAGGTATCTCATATTTGGAGAGGGAGGAGGCAAAAAACTCGCCAAAGTAGCACAATCTGTATTACTGGGCAAATTGCCACTGGTTGCGGAATCCGTACAACAAAAAGCTATGTCTGAACACAAACCATACGACCCCGATTTTGTGGACTACACCCTGCAGAGTTTCAGTGACGAGATCGTGAAGAAACTTTTACAACAGTTGGTCTATGCCGACTATGTATCTTAAGGAATAAGGAATATAATATGTACCTTTGCAACACAAGTTTAAAGCGCGGGTATGACAGCTGAAGAAAAAAAAATACTGATCCATCAGATCGATGAAGCGCTGGATACCATCCGTCCCCATTTGGAAGTTGACGGCGGCAATATAGAAGTGGTAGATCTTACCCAGGATATGATTCTGGAGGTTAAATGGGTAGGCACATGTAAAACATGCAGTATGAGTGCCATGACCATGAAAGCCGGGATTGAGGAAACCATTAGGGCCAATGTTCCCGTTATCAAGTCTATACGCCCGGTAAACGGTCTTTCCCCATCCTGAGCCTTACCACATTGATACTGTATGACCCGTACTGATCTGATTTCCCTCATCCGCAAACAGAAAAGCGTGTTGTGTATTGGCCTTGACAGCGATATACAGCGGATACCGTCATGGCTAAAAGAATTTGACGACCCCGTTTTTGAATTCAATAAGCGGATTATTGATTCCACAGCACCTTATTGCGTGGCGTACAAACCCAATATTGCCTTTTACGAATCACTGGGTTCGCAGGGCTGGGTTTCACTGCAGAAAACACTTGATTATATTCCCGCCACTCACCTGAAAATTGCTGATGCCAAGAGGGGTGACATCGGGAATACTTCCATGCAGTATGCGAAAACGTTTTTTAAAACTTTTCGCTTCGATGCCATGACGGTGGCTCCCTATATGGGATCAGATTCAGTAAAGCCTTTTCTTGATTTTGCCGGCAAGTGGACTATTTTATTGGCACTTACTTCCAATGAAGGGGCAGACGATTTTCAATTTACGCACAATAGCGATGGCATGCCTTTATACGAGCAGGTTATTCGCGAAGCAGTTAACTGGGGAACAACGGAAAACTTAATGTTTGTAGTGGGGGCAACGCGTCCTGAGCCAATCCGGCGTATTCGGGATATTGTTCCTGATCACTTTTTGTTGGTTCCCGGAGTGGGAACCCAAGGAGGTGATGTGCAGGAAGTAATGCGAGCAGGATTAAACAAGGATGCCGGACTACTGATCAACGCATCGCGTAGTATACTTTTTGCCGGCAGCGGAGATGATTTTGCCATAGAGGCTGCCAAAGTTGCCCGGAGTATTCAGCAGAGCATGAAACCCATGATCGAAGAATTGTTTGCCGGACAGTAATACCTTCTGCGCATCTGTACTCGTTTCCGAAATCACATCCATTGACCCGGTGAGCAGAAAAGGATAATGCGTTTATCTTTGCCCGCAATACTGTAATCTTACATACATGATCAAAGTCGGAATCATTTTCGGTGGGCCGTCCAGAGAGCGCGAAGTGTCATTTGCAGGTGGCAGAACGGTATATGACAATCTCAACAAACTGTTGTTTGAGCCGGTACCATTGTTTGTTGACAGTCATCTGAACTTTATTTTACTCAGTTGGGAGTATGTCTACAAAGGAACTATCAGAGATTTTTATCCACCGGCGGATGTGCTTACTGGCAGCGAATTGCCGGTTCAGGTATATGCCGAATCATTTCCCGATGCCTTCACCGGGGATGAATTTCTGCCGGAAAGGGTGGGGCAATGTATTCCGATTCATGAACTGGCATCACATATTGATGTGGCATTTCTTGCATTACACGGTCATTTCGGTGAAGACGGGAAAATTCAGAGTTTACTCGAAATGCTTGATATTCCCTATACCGGAAGCGGAGTCAAGGCCTCTGCTGCCGGGATGGATAAAGCCTGGCAAAAAAAACTGATGGCCGAGGCGGGATGGGATGTCCCTCACTTTATCAATCTGAGCCGCGATCAGTGGGTCCGGATGGATAACAGACCAGCATGGCTTCAACAAACCAGGGAAAGAATAGGTGTCCCGTTTGTGATAAGACCTGCCAATCAGGGATCATCCATAGGAGTGACCATTGTTAATGAGACTGATAAGCCAGAACAGATCCTGAAAGCCATAGATCATGCCTTCTTCACTAAAACTATCAGGGCCGGCGATATAAAGCGCATGACACGTGTTGAGTTGTTGCGCATGATGCATGAGCTTGCAGACCTGAGGACATCATGCGGTTTCCCGCTTAAAATCAATGACAGACTGTTTTACCACCCCGATGGGCTGTATGAATATCTGCTTTCGATACCCGACAGTGAATCCGTGAAGCTTGAGGGCATTTATTCCGAACATACTGTAGTACTTGAATCGTTCATCAGCGGGCGGGAGTTTAGCTGCATAGTTATAAGAAATGAGGATGACACAGTATGTGCTTTGCCGCCTACTGAGATTATCAAGAAGAGCGATGTTTACGATTACCGGTCGAAATACCTTCCGGGACTCAGCAGAAAAGAAACCCCGATCCGTTTGCCCAAAGAAGCCATACATCAGATTCGGCGGGCCTGTGAAAAGCTTTATCACTTTTTTGGTTTTCAAACCTATGCCCGAATAGACGGATTTTATACAGCAGAGGGAAAGGTTTTTCTCAATGATCCCAACACGACATCAGGGATGCTGCCTTCCTCATTTTTCTTTCACCAGGCTGCCAGCATCGGACTCAACCCATCGGAGTTTTTGACCTATATACTGGCGGCTTCAGTTGAAGAAAGGAGAAAGGATTTTTTACAAACGATACGATTACCGGATATTCAGAAGAAGCTTGAAGCTACACTTCTGTTGTCGAGAGATGAACGGGCAGTACTGCCCAGGGTTGCCGTTATTATGGGCGGCAGCAGTTTTGAGCGACATATTTCACTGGAGAGCGGAAGAAATATTTATGAGAAGCTGGCCAGCGGTGGCCGGTACCTGCCCATTCCGGTGTTTTTAACCTATACCGGAGGGGAAATGAGGTTTTTTGAAATTCCCATCCACGACCTGCTGAAAGACAATGCAGATGATGTGCGTGATAATCTCAGCAAACCCGGAGGACATCCGGTACTGGAATCTGTAAAGAAGCAGTGTCTGCCTATAACCAGGCGTTTTGTGCATCGCGATGTGATTTACCACGCACGTGAAATTCAGTCCTCAGAGCTCAGGGAAAATTTTGATGCGGTTTTTATTGCACTGCACGGGCGTCCCGGAGAAGACGGCACATTGCAGGCATTGCTTGAAGATCAGGACTTGCCCTATAATGGCTCCGGTCCTGTGGCTTCGGCTATCACCATTGATAAATATGCCACCCTTCAGCTGTTGAAAGAACACGGTTTCCCGGTTACCAGGCAAAGGATTGTAACCAAAGCTGAATACCTGAAACATGAGGACAAGTTATTGGATCAGATAGGACAGGAATTTTCTTTTCCGCTGATTGCCAAGCCGGTGGACGATGGATGCAGCTCTGCAGTAATTCGCATCAAGTCCCGTGAGAATCTCAGCGACTATCTGAACCTGATTTTCATGACCGATGCGGACAGGGAATCAATATGGCGGTCACGTTTGGGTCTGGCTGCCAATGAAGAGTTTCCGCTAAAGGATAGTGTGTTGATTGAAACCTTGGTGGAGCAGGGAGATGCTATACATTTTCTCGAAATCACCTGTGGGCTGATCACTTTTTACGATGAATCGGGTGATTTGCAGTTCAAGGTTTTTCAGCCTTCTGAAACGCTTGCCACCGGTGAAGTACTCAGTCTTGCAGAAAAGTTTTTGGCCGGTGAAGGGCAGAATCTTACCCCTGCCCGTCTGGCCTGTGGTTCCTTCAGCTACGAGTTTATTGCCGATCAGGTGAGAAGGGATCTCGAAAAAGCAGCCCGGATTATAGGCATTGAAGGGTATGCCCGCATAGATGCTTTTGTAAGGGTGATGGCTGATGGTCAAGCGGAAACCAGGATCATCGAAGTGAACAGTCTGCCAGGAATGACACCGGCTACGGTCATTTTCCATCAGGCTGCGCTGGAGGGATTCAAGCCCCATGAGTTTGTTCATTACCTGCTTGAATTTGGCATGGCCCGGCAAAAGAGACAAACATCAGTGAAGCAATAAGTGTATGATGGATACTAAGCCGTACTACACCATGTAATGTTTCGTTGTATCTTCGCCCCCTGATAATTTATATAAGCATGTTTAAAAAGGCAGGTCTGGAGCTCAAGGCTTTTTTCACCAGTGCAATTATCTGGCGCAACTTTGTGGCAGTGGCCTTATTCCTGATATTGTTTGTAGTTGCAGCATTTTACTTTACCCGATGGTATTCCAATCATGGAGACTCCATGGAAGTGGCTGATTTTACCGGCCTAATGCTGGATGAAGTTGAAGCACTTGCCCGCAGATCCAAACAAATCAATGTGATTGTAATGGATTCGCTCTATCAGCCTGAAAAACCCGGTTTAATGGTGCTTGATCAGAATCCACGTCCGGGGTTCAGGGTTAAGCGGGGCAGAAACATATATCTGACCATCAACAAGCTCAATCCGGTAGAAGTGGCCATTCCGGAAATATGGGGATTGTCGTTCGGTGCTGCCGAGAGGCGTTTGAAAGCTGCCGGGATATCCATTGGTCAGATTGAGTACCGTCCTTTTGAGCGGGCACCCAATACCATTCTTGAGGTCAGGTATGAAGGTGAAGTGGTGCAGGCTGCCAATGTGAACAAATCCGATGTGACGGTACCTCTGGGCAGGGCCAGGGTTGATCTGATTGTTGCCGAAGGGAGTACACTTACCGAGCCGGTGCCCGATTTTATGTGCAGAACGCTGCAGGAAGCACTGGCTATACTTTACGGGGGCACCAATCTCAACCTGGGTGCAGTGGTATCTGATGCCACCATTGTTGATTCGCTGAGGGCGTATGTTTATCGGCAGTCTCCGGCTTTCGGCGGAAACACAGAGGTGCCCATCGGGTCGGCTGTGGATCTGTGGATAACCCAGTACTCGACGTCATGTGACTCCTTGCGCAATACCGGGGATATACATGGCTCAAATACTTTGGAAGCCGGGCAGGACGTTGACGTTTGGTAATTTAATTGGGTATAGCTCTTTATGATTTTAGAAGTATACAAGTTTTCGACCGGAATAGCAGCTTGCTTTTATTTTTTACTGTTGCCATTTGCCGGTAACAGCCAGTTTGTCGAAGTTCCTCCGGTAACCAATTCAGTTCTGCAAAACGCTTGGAAGGTTTACAGTGACATTAAACACCATGCAGGACCCCGCAATTTTCAGGACACGGTTACCTTGCCTTTTGTGGATGACTTTTCTTACCCGGGACCTTATCCTGACCCTGCAAAATGGCTCGACAATCAGGCATTTGTAAATCCCAATCTCGCCATTGACCCGGTTACACTGGGTGTAGCCACGCTGGACGGTCTGAGACCCGACGGTACACCATGGGGCGGTGGCTATGGCCCGTCAGATACCCTTACCAGCAGGTGGATAGACCTCAGTGGCCTGGGACCTGGAAGTAATGTGTATCTCAGTTTTTTCTACCAGGCCAAAGGCCTTGGCGACAGACCCGAAGCGCACGACAGCCTGATTGTAGAATTCAAACACTTGGATGGCCACTGGAAAAGGGTTTGGGAAATACCCGGGTTTGCCCCGGAAGACCCCGTTAATCTGGTGCATCCATTTCAATTGGTGACGCTTCCGGTCAATCAGCCCGAGCTGTTATACAATGGATTCCAGTTCCGCTTTCGGAATAAGTCCAATAATTCAGGACAGATAGACCTTTGGCATATCGATTATGTGCGGGTAACCCATGGGGAGATTCCTACCACAACTTTTCAGGATATTGCCATTATAGATCCGCTTCAGTCTATCATGAAGCCGTACACTGCCATGCCTTACCGGCATTTTATGCAGAACAAGGAAAAGTACATTAATACCCAGCAACCACTTCGCTTATATAATCATACCAATCAAACCCAACCTGCGGGCATGTCGGTATTTGATGTTAAAGACAGCTGGGGCAATACCATTTATACTACGGTAATTCTGGATAATCTGGGTGAGAATAATATTCCGAGTCAGCAGTTCACGGTGTATGATAACGTATTAACCGGAGCTACCGAGGCTGATGATCTGATCAGTGCATTGGCCGGCTTTGAGCTTGCCAATCCGGATACTGCCGACTTCATTACGCACAGGATGTTTATTTCCCCATCCAATCAGGACCCCAACAATGCTGCTTCATTTCGCAATGACACTATCGAAAGGCAGTTTCACTTTGACGAGTACTTTGCTTATGATGATGGTTCGGCGGAAACCAATATTGCCGCTCAGAATATCGGAACGCAGATTGCCGTGGCTTTTCATACTGAAGTAAATGATACACTCAGGGCGTTTCAGATCCACTTTCCCCGGATTGCGGGCAATGTTGAGAACGAACTGTTTAATTTCAATGTATGGCTCGATACCCTGGACGGGCCACCTCAATATCAGGATATTTTCTACCGGCCGCTCTATGTCGACAGTCTGTTTGGATTTACCACTTACGTGATCCAGTCTCCGGATCTGTATATTCCTGCCGGCAGGTTTTACATTGGCTGGCAGGCTGCAACATCCACACCTATTCCGGTGGGATTTGACCGTAGCAACCCCGATGCGGCACAGCATATCAAATTCAGCACGGGGGGTTCCTGGAATGACTTTCCGCTGGAAGGTGCCGTAATGTTCAGGCCTGTACTTGGCAATCACATTCCGGTGGCTACTTCTGCCGGACAGGTTGAATTACCTGTTCAGCAACTCAAAGTGTTTCCGAATCCCGTTCAGCATTTTTTGCATATTGAACTGGAAGAACCCACTGCGGAAGCATTGTGGATAACCATGTATGATGCTCATGGCCGAAGGGTAATGCATTTTCCCTACACCACTGACTCGGTGGATGTGTCGGCACTTCCTCAGGGCGTTTATTACCTGCAGGTAGCAGGTACACAAAGAGCTATATATCAAACAACACCATTTATAAAGTTATAGATCCATGTCATTTTCGGAAATCTCAGCAACTGAACTCAGGGAGAAGCTCGACAGAGGGGATGATTTTATCTTGCTCGACGTGAGAGAGCCTTATGAGTATGAAGAGGAAAACCTGGGTGGTCAGCTATTACCACTGGGAATGATCATGCTGAGGCTGAATGAGCTTGAACCGCACCGTAAACGCGAAATTGTGGTCCACTGTAAATCGGGAAACCGAAGCATGGTGGCTCAGCAGTTTCTTGTGAGGCAGGGCTTTGAAAAAGTCTACAACCTTAGTGGCGGTTTAAATGCATGGAATGAGCAAAACAGCCCTCAATGATCGTAATTACCGGAGCAGCCGGGTTTATTGGCAGTTGCCTGGTCCGGTTTCTCAATGCAAACGGCAGGAATGACCTGATTTTGGTGGACGATTTTCACCGGCCTGACAAGAACCTCAATTTGCGGGGAAAACAGTTCAGGCAAAAGATTGACCGCAATATTTTTCTTTCAAAATGGTTTCCGGTTCATCATGCGGATGTGTCACTGGTTTTCCATCTTGGTGCACGAACTGATACGGGCAGTACGGATACAGCCTTGTTTAATGCACTCAACCTGCAGTACAGCATAGATTTATGGAATCTCTGCGCAAAGTTTGGCATACCGCTTTTATACGCATCCAGTGCAGCCACTTATGGTCATGGGGAGCAAGGCTACAGTGATGACCCCACATTTAACACACTGCTGCAGCCACTGAATGAATATGCACTCTCCAAGCATTCTTTTGATGAGTATGTAATCAGTAATCAGGCCGGGCATGCACCGCCATATTATACCGGGTTTAAGTTTTTCAATGTGTACGGACCCAATGAATACCACAAGGGCAGTATGGCCAGTGTTGTGTTTCACGGCTACAGACAGATCAGGGAAAAGGGAAGTATCAGTCTGTTCCGGTCTCACAGGGAAGGAATAGCAGATGGCATGCAGCAACGGGATTTTATTTATGTGAAAGACGTACTGGAAGTGCTGTGGTATTTTGCCGTGAATAGACCCGAACCAGGTATCTACAACCTGGGCACAGGCCGTGCTGAGCCATTTCTCAATCTGGCCCGGGGATTGTTTGAAGCCATGGACGTTACACCCGCTATAGAATGGATAGATACCCCGGAACACCTGCGCGAGAAATACCAATACTATACCCAGGCTGAAATGGCACGACTACAAAAGACCGGCTATGACAGGCCGTTTACCCCCCTCAAAGAGGGGATAAAAGATTACGTGCAGCAATATTTACAACCGGGTGCATATTATTGATGCCGGGCAAAGTAAGTCTTCAGTCTGTGAGCGGCTTCGCTAAGGGTTTCTTCCTTTTTTGCAAAACAGAATCTCAGTATCTGTTCTCCGGTTTTTTGAGCGTAAAATACCGAAACCGGAATAGTGGCTACTCCTGCTTCAATGGTCAGATGCCTGGCAAACTCCACATCTTCCATATCAGATAAACCGCGGTAGGAATAAAGCTGAAAGTAAGTTCCATCTGAAGGTATTGCCTGTAATGGTGTGTCGCTTAGCAGGCCTGTAAGCAGGTCGCGTTTTTCCTGATACATACTGCCGATCTCGTCCATTTGTGCATGTTGGGCAATATACTCCTGAAGAGCATATTGTGTGGGCGTATGAACGCTGAATACATTGAACTGATGGACTTTTCGCAGTTCGCGGGTAAGGTAGGGAGGGGCAATGCAGTAGCCGGTTTTCCAGCCGGTATTATGGAATGTTTTGCCGAAAGAGAATACCACATAAGCTCGTGCATACAAGTCCGGGTAGTTGAGAACAGATACGTGCTTTCGGCCGTCAAAGGTAATGTGTTCATAAACTTCGTCGCTAAGCACAAATATTTCCCTGTCGCGAAGCAGATTACTCAGTGCGGCCATGTCTGATTCAGCCAGTAACTTGCCCGTGGGATTATGCGGAGTATTGATAATGATCAGCCGGGTATTGGCTGAGATCATCATTTTGAATGCATTCCAGTCAATCCGGTAATCAGGCTCGATAAGGGGGAAACTTTTACACAGCCCTCCGCACAGCCGGATGGCAGGCTTATAGCAATCGTATGCCGGTTCTATGATGATCACTTCGTCACCGGGTTTCACCAGGGCAGTGATAATGCTGAAGATGGCTTGTGTAGCCCCCGCAGTAATGGTGACCTCAGCCTCCGGGTCAATATTGGTGCCGTATTTTTGGCCATACAGTTCTGCCAGATAAGCCCGCAGGCCAGGAATGCCGGGCATGGGCGCATACTGATTATGTCCGTTTTTTAGGGCCCGGCACAGCAATTCACTCAACACCGGATCCGGATCAAAGTCCGGAAAGCCCTGACTCAGGTTGATGGCATTGTGCTGAGCTGCCAACGCACTCATCTCGGAAAAGATGGTTTGGTTGACATTGGGCAGCTTTGAAATCAGAGGTAGTGGTTCCATGTTATACAGCGTATTGATTGAGCGGATGATGCCTGTCAATGGTTTCCTGAAGGTACTTGCGATCGAGATGAGTGTACAATTCGGTAGTGGTGATGCTGGAGTGACCCAGCATTTCCTGCACGGCCCTCAGGTTGGCGCCGCCTTCGATTAAATGGGTGGCAAAGGAATGTCGGAGAGTATGTGGGCTGACATTTTTTTTAATGCCGGCCATGCCTGCATAATGCTTGATCAGATTAAAAACAGAAACCCTTGATAGCGGTCCTCCCCGCATGTTGATGAATATTTTACGGTGGCGTTGTTTTCTCTCCGGGATGGAAGTGCGGCCGTGTTCGCTGTAAAGGTATTGATCTACAACAGCCACAGCGCGGCCATTGACCGGTACCAGTCGCTCTTTTGAATTTTTCCCCCAAACCCTCACAATTCCCGGATCTGCCATAAACTGGTTGAGTTCCATGGAGCAAAGTTCGCTTACCCTTAAACCGCAGCCATACAGTAAATGTATGATGGCCGTATTTCTGAGCCGGGCAAACTCGCTTTTTTCCAAAGTTGCCATTTCAAGTAATGCCTTCACTTCGTCCAAAGTAAGCACTTCAGGCAGGTGTTCGGGAATTTTGGGTACGCTCAGCAGTTCGGCCGGATTGTTTTCCATAATCCCCTCATCCTGTAAATAGCGGTAAAATGCTTTGATGCCCGATACAATCCGGGCCTGCGTTCTTATTTCCAACCCTACTTCAGCCAGTGAATTCAGGAACTGCCGCAGTAATGCGAGATCTGTCTGAGAGGGGGATATCCCCACATTGGCACTTTCACAATACGCTGCCAGTTTGCTCACATCGTTGATGTAGGCACCGGCAGTGTGACCTGAAAGTCTGCGTTCCAGCAACAGGTAACTTTCAAATCCTTTGATGGGAATAGACCACGAAGTAATATTTGGTCGACTCATGAAATGGCCATTACTTTGTACGAACAACAATGATACGATGAAAATTGCAATAATCAACGGGCCCAACCTCAATTTGACCGGCAGCCGGGAACCTGATGTGTACGGCACGGAAACCTTTACTGACCTTGCCGGTGAAATGGAACGGCTGTATCCTGGTTCGGAGTTTGCGTGGTTCCAGTCCAACCATGAAGGCGAACTGGTTGATTACATTCAGCGCCTTGGCGAAGATACCATGGCTTTAATACTTAACCCGGGCGCATTGGCACATTACGGGTATTCACTGGCGGATGCGGTCAATAATCTTCGCATTCCGGTGGTGGAGGTTCACCTGAGCATGGTGTACCGGCGTGAACCCTGGCGTCACACCCTGGTAGTGGCTCCGTATTGCCGGGCATTAATTACCGGTATGGGTATGCAGGGATACAGGTATGCCATGGAATGGCTGCACCATCAGATAAACATGCAGGCTTAGTGTTGCATCCGAACAAAAGCGGCCACAAGGCAGGAACTGCCGCAACAAAAAGATATCAAAAATTAAACACCTAAATTCGTTTCAGGAGCTCATCCTTTTTGTTATTAAACTCCTCTTCACTCAGAATGCCATCGTCTCGCAATGTGCCCAATTCCCTGATCATGGCGATGATTTCCTCGCGGGATTCCCCGGCCGGTTTTGATGCTTCAGATTGACCGGACTGAGCTTCAG
>JBJHCA010000011.1:0-43084 GCA_050485785.1 Saprospiraceae bacterium
GTTCCATCCAGTCGCTGAACAAGTCAAATTCTTCCACAATGGTGTGTTGTATGTCCTCTATGGTCATCGCAACATTTTTAAGGCGCGCTCAAGGCTTTCCAGTAAGCGGTCAGCATCGTCGCGGTTATTATAAATTCCCAGTGAAGCCCTCACCGTACCCGGAATCCCCAGGTGCTGCATCAGCGGCTGTGTACAATGGTGGCCTGTTCTCACGGCTATGCCCTGTTTGTCGAGCAGCGCTCCTATGTCATAAGGGTGAATTCCTTCTGCACAAAAAGATATCACTGAAGCTTTAACCGGTGAAGTTCCGTAGATCTTTATGCCATCAATCTTCTGTAACCTTTCGGTTGTGTAGCGGAGCAGTTCATTTTCGTGGGAGGCAATGTATTCATATCCCGCTTCGTGCAAAAAATCGATGGCAGCTCCAAAACCTATCACCCCGGCAATATTGGGAGTACCGGCTTCAAACTTAAATGGCAATTCATTAAAAGTGGTGCCTTCAAAGCTGACGTGGCTAATCATTTCACCGCCACCCTGATAAGGGGGCATGGCTTCAAGCCGGCCAGTTTTGCCGTACAACACGCCTACACCGGTAGGACCGTACATTTTATGTGCACTCAGAGCATAAAAATCGGCATCCAGATCGCGCACATCGGGCTTAAAGTGAGGGGATGCCTGTGCACCGTCAATGAGTACCGGAATGTGGCGGCTGTGTGCCATGGCTATCATGTCCTTAACGGGATGTATGATGCCCAGTGCATTGGATACATGAACCAGGGCTACCATTTTTACCCGGTCGGTGAGCATGCGGGAGTAGGCCTCAAGGTCTGTTTCCCCGTTTTCCAGCATGGGGATTACGCGGAGTTTGGCCCCGGTTTGTTCACCGATCAGCTGCCAGGGAACAATATTGCTGTGGTGTTCGAGTGTAGTAAGCAGTATTTCGTCGCCGGGTTTGAAATTTTGACGACCAAATGATGAAGCCACTAGGTTGATGGACTCTGTGGTTCCCCGGGTAAAGATGATTTCATGAGCATGTTCGGCATTGAGCCAGGCGGCAGTTTTTTTCCTTACCTCTTCAAATGCATCGGTGGCCTGCTGGCTTAGCTGATAAACTCCCCGGTGGATATTGGCATGCTGATGCCGATAGTAGTGGTTCATTGCTTCAATCACCTGAACCGGCTTTTGGCTTGAAGCTGCGCTGTCAAGAAACACCAATGGCTTTCCGTTCATGGTTCCAGAAAGAACGGGAAACATGCTCCGGATCCTGCCGTGTTTTTCAGGATGCCCGATAGCGTGGTGTCCCTTATCCATCACTTCAGCCATTGTTCATTTTGTTTCGAATAGCTTCCATACAATAGTTTCTCAACTCCTCTATACTGAGGTGATCAAGTACCTCGGCTAAGAAAGCAAACTGTAGCATTGAACGCGATTCGCTGTCACTCAGTCCTCTTGACCGCAGGTAATAAACGGCCTCTTCATCCAGCTGTCCAATGGTGGCTCCGTGACTACAGCGAACATCGTCAGCAAATATTTCCAGCTGTGGCTTGGCATACATCATGGCATCTTCTGACAGCACAAGGCTACTGTTTTGCTGGAATGCATTGGTTTTTTGTGCATCCTGCCTTACAATTACCCTGCCATTAAACACGCCTTTGCTCTTGCCGGTCAATATGCCTTTATACAGTTCATTGCTGGTGCAGTGTGGCACGGCATGATCAATCAGGGTGTAGTTATCGATATGTTGCCGGCCTGATGTCAGATAGCCGCCTATGAAATCAGTATGCACTCCGCTGTTTTTGTGAATTGTTTGCAGGTTGTTCCTCACAATGCGGCCTCCCAGATCCAGGTTCACTCCTGTATAGGTACTGTTGCGATCCTGTTCAACTTTAACATCGCTGATGTGGAAAGACGCATTGTCTTCCTCCTGTACTTTGAAATGTTTGAGGATGGCATTTTGTGCAAGCGTTACTCCGGTGGTACTGCAGGTGAGGTATGATCCGGCATGTCCCCGGTGCATTTCTATCAGTGTCAGTTCACTGCTTTCGGCCAGATTAATTACCTGGCATAAACTGTTGAGTCCGTGAGGAGCCGTGCTGATATTTTGAATAAAAATGGGCTCTAAAATGGTGGTTTTCGCGGGAACATGGACAAACAGTCCGTCACCACAAAGAGCTATACCAAGCAATTCAAAAGGGTGTTCAGCCTTCCTGATCCTGTCAGTTAAAGTCGTTTTCACCGTACTGCTGTACATCGGATGCTCCAGTGCTTCACTGATGGAGCTGATGTGTATCGATTCCTTAAGTTCTCTCCGGTTGCTGATACTAATGCTGCCGTTGTGGTATTGTACCACAAATGCCTTGTTTAATGGTACCGGCAAAGTCATCAATTCGCTGTCGCCATGGACTTTCACGTAGTCCTGTTGTACAATGGGGCCTACCGAAGTGTACTTCCATTCCTCGGTTTTTAGTGTTGGGAACGGTACTTCTTGAAAACGGGCTATAGCCATTTTCCGGATTTCATGCAGCGGATGTGTCCGCATGCCGTTGAGGGTAGCCTCAAAAGCGTGAAACATGGCCAGAAAGCGCTGTTTTACTTCTTTTTTATGCTGGGTGCTTGTTGCAATCATGGTTTTGATCCTTTTCGGATGATAGCCGGTAGTATGGTCAGCCGGGTTATTTTCATCCGGTCAATGTAATTTATGCGGGTAATGCCTCGGCTTCCTCCTTGATCCAGTCATAGCCCCGCTCTTCCAGTTCATGTGCCAGGCTTTTGTCGCCTGATTTTACAATGCGGCCTTCATACAATACGTGAACAAAGTCGGGTTCAATGTAATCAAGCAGCCGCTGATAATGGGTCACAATCACAAATGAACGGTCGGGTGACCGCAGGTTGTTTACAGCATCTGCCACTACCTTCAGCGCATCAATGTCCAGTCCTGAGTCCGTTTCATCCAGAATGGCCAGTACAGGTTCCAGCAACAACATTTGAAGCATTTCATGGCGTTTTTTCTCCCCACCGCTAAACCCTTCATTCAGCGAACGCCGCAACAGGTCTTCACGAATACCGATCATCCGGATCGCTTCGCGAAGTTTTTTCAGCATTTCCACCGCATTCAGTTCTTCTTCATTGCGGGCTTTGCGATGTGCATTCACAATGCTCTTTAAAAAATTGGAAGTGCTCACACCAGGTATTTCTATAGGGTACTGAAAAGCCATGAATAGCCCTTTCAATGCTCGTTCATCCACTTCCAGCTCAAGCAAATCCTCGCCCAGGTATTCTATACTGCCTTCTGTTACTTCAAAGGCATCGCGGCCTGCCAGCACATTGGCCAGAGTGCTTTTTCCCGATCCGTTGGGTCCCATAATGGCATGCACTTCTCCGGGTTTTACCTCAAGACTTAGCCCCCTGAGGATTTCCTTTTCTTCAACCCGTACTTTTAAATTATTGATCGATAGCATATTGCGTTAATTGTTTCAGTAATTGACTGGAAAATCTTAGCCTGCAATGAAGCCTTGACATGCGGTTGGATTAAAACTTTAACCCACACTGCCCTCAAGGCTGATGGCCAAGAGTTTTTGTGCTTCCACGGCAAACTCCATGGGCAGTTCGTTAAAAACCTCCTTACAGTAGCCGTTTACAATCATATTGATGGCGTCCTCCTCACTAAGCCCTCGTTGCATCAGATAGAACAATTGGTCTTCACCTATTTTGCTGGTTGTAGCCTCGTGTTCTACTCTGGCCGTCTTGTTTTCCACTTCCAGATATGGAAAGGTATGGGCACCACAGCGGTCTCCCAGCAACAGTGAGTCACACTGACTGAAGTTATGGGCATTGTGTGCCTTACGGCCTATTTTTACCAGCCCGCGGTATGAGTTGTGGCTTTTGCCGGCTGAAATCCCTTTGCTGATAATAGTACTTCGGGTATTCCTGCCTAAGTGGTACATCTTGGTACCGGTATCCGCCTGCTGAAAGTGATTGGTGAGCGCAACGGAATAAAACTCGCCAACAGAATCATCCCCTTTCAATATACAACTCGGGTACTTCCACGTAATGGCCGATCCGGTCTCTACCTGTGTCCAGGTTATCTTACTCCGTTGCCCGGCACAAAGTCCGCGCTTGGTCACAAAGTTATAGATGCCGCCTTTGCCTTCCTTGTCGCCGGGGTACCAGTTTTGCACGGTCGAGTACTTGATGGTGGCTCTGTCAAGTGCCACTAACTCCACAACGGCAGCATGCAGTTGATTTTCATCCCTCATAGGGGCAGTACAACCTTCCAGATAACTCACCTGACTAGCCTCTTCGGCTACTATCAGCGTCCGTTCAAATTGCCCGGTATTTTTCTCATTGATCCTGAAATACGTCGAAAGTTCCATCGGGCATTGCACGCCCTTGGGTATATAAACAAAGGATCCGTCGCTGAACACAGCCGAGTTGAGTGCGGCAAAAAAGTTATCGGTATAGGGGACCACTGTACCCAGGTACTTTTTAATCAGCCCGGGGTGCTCCTGCACGGCTTCGCTGAATGAACAAAACACAATGCCCAGCTCGGCAAGCTTTTCCTTATACGTAGTTTTTACGGATACACTGTCAATTACCGCATCTACGGCCACTCCAGCAAGCATTTTCTGCTCTTCCAGCGGAATGCCCAGCTTCTCAAACGTCCGCAGCAATTCAGGGTCAACTTCATCAAGGCTGTTGAGTAAAGGCTTCTTTTTGGGAGCCGAGTAATAACTGATCTCGCGATAGTCAATTGCAGGGTAGTGAACATTAGGCCAGTGCGGTTCTTTCATGGTCTGCCAATGCCTGAATGCTTTCAGCCGCCATTCCAAAAGCCACTCAGGCTCATTCTTTTTAGCCGAAATCAGCCTAACTACATCCTCATCCAACCCGGGCGGAATGGTTTCGGCTTCTATATTGCTGGTAAATCCGTATTTGTAATCCGATACGGTATGCTGTTCCAGCGTTTTCATCGATTCACTCATGTCTCAATTGTATTGCCGGTTATCTTTATCTGGACTAATTCGCCGCAAAGTTCCGAAATTTATACAAAAAAGTATAAATAAAGTTGGGTCTAGTTCCATTTATTTTGTCGATCACACCATAAATCTGTTCTGTAAAACCTGCGAATTGTACTATGACCTGCTCTTTGCGTTTTGTTACAGGTATTTTATATATCTCTTTGTTGTGCATGGTGTGCATTTTTAGCCGGGGAAGTACCATGTAGTCGTGTTGCTTACCGTAAGCAGTAAAAATTACCTGTGGCCATGATAATTTCAGTTTTCATGCAATCCTGAACAAACCAGTATCTTCAGGGCTTAATCAAGCTGTAACCCGATTCTTCATGAGCATCCTTAAAATCATTGGTCGCGGCCTGGCTTATGTACTCATAGCACCGGTACGGTTTTATCAGTTAGTGCTCAGTCCACTGCTACCTCGCACTTGTCGCTATCACCCTTCCTGTTCAAATTATATGATACAGGCTTTGAAAAAACGCGGGCCGGTTGTAGGTTTGTGGTTGGGCCTGCGTCGGATTGCGCGTTGCCACCCCTGGGGAGGTCATGGCTATGATCCGGTTCCGGACAAACCCTCAAAACAACACCATCATCATGATCTCACGTCCAAGAAGAAATCGAAACTCTGAGTCTGTACGTCGCCTTGTGCGTGAAACTCATCTTCATCCTTCAAAGCTTGTTCTGCCGCTTTTTTTACTGGAGGGTAAAGATGTTCGTTCAGCGATTGATTCCCTTCCCGGAGTGTACAGGCAAACAGAAGAACATTTGGCCAACAGCATACAGGAGGCCATTGACCTGGGCATTACGGCATTCATGATCTTTCCGGTAATTCCCGAACACTATAAGGACGCAGTAGCCGGCTATGCTTCCAACCCGGATAACTTTTATCTTCGCACTGTAAGCAGCTTGCGCAGTTCTTTTCCCGATGTAGTGCTCATCAGCGATACAGCCATGGACCCTTACAGCATTGACGGTCATGACGGCTTGGTAAAAGACGGCCGGATACTGAATGACGAAACGCTCCCCATTCTGGCAGATATGGCCGTGGCACAGGCCCGTGCCGGCTTTGACATTATCGGCCCCTCCGACATGATGGATGGCCGGGTGGCTTTTATCCGCGAAAGGTTGGATCAGCATGGCTTTACTGGCACCGGCATCATGAGTTATACTGCCAAATACGCCAGTGCTTTTTACGGGCCATTTCGCGATGCACTTGACTCTGCACCCAGGGCCGGTGATAAAAAGTCCTATCAGATGGATTATGCCAACCGTAGGGAGGCACTGCGTGAGGCCGAACTGGATGAAGCCGAAGGGGCTGACTTTCTCATGGTAAAACCGGCTTTGCATTACATGGATATAATCAGCGATCTGAGTCAAACTTCAAACCTGCCGGTAGCCGCCTACCATGTGTCCGGCGAGTGTGCCATGCTGAGGGCAGCTTGCAATAATGGTTGGCTGCAATATGAAAAGGCTATGCCCGAAACGCTCATCAGTCTGCACAGAGCCGGCGCAGACGTGATCATATCCTATTTCGCTGCCGACTATGCCCGTTGGTATAGAGGAGAACTATAGGAAAGATTTAAAAAAGCCCCGTATTCGGGTAAATACGGGGCCTGGCCAGATCAGAAGTGTTCTGATTAATAACTTACAATCTCCTCATGGCTGAAGTGAAATGCGGCTTCAGCCGCTGCATTTTCGTCAGAATCTGCACCGTGAACTGCGTTTTCACCAATATTGGCGGCATACAGGTAACGAATTGTGCCGGGGTTGGCTTCAGACGGATTGGTGGCACCAATCAGTTTGCGAAAGTTTTCCACGGCATTGTCCTTTTCCAGCACTGCGGCCACTATGGGGCCGGATGACATAAAGTCTACCAATTCTTCGTAGAAAGGGCGCTCGCGGTGTACGGCATAAAAATCACCGGCTTTCTCTTTGCTCAGATGAACCATTTTCATGGCTACGATCTTAAAGCCGTTTTCGCAGATCTTATTGAGTATGGCTCCGGTATGTCCCGCGCGCACCGCGTCGGGCTTGATCATGGTAAATGTTCGGTTGGACGACATGTTTGGGTATTTTGATTAAAAAACGCTGCAAAGGTAGTATTTCATTGTAACTTTACTCCGCAAAAACTGATATACAAACAACAAGCCAGGCAGCCAGGAGCAAATACCCGATATGCATAATTTTGATTCACTCAGACAGATCCTGACCGGTTCACCTCAATACATTGTCATTACTTCACACCGCAATCCCGACGGAGATGCCATTGGATCATGTCTGGCCATGCAACTGTATCTCACCAGGCTGGGTCATCGCTGCGTGAGCATGGTTCCCAGTGAATTTCCGGAGTTCGTTGAGTTTTTGCCCGGGTGCAGGGATATTCTCATCTACGACCTCGATCCGGAGCAGTGTCTTCAGTATATTGAAGCTGCCGACATCATTTTTGCCCTGGATTACAATGCCCTTAGCAGAGTTGATAAAATGGGCGATGCCATTGCCGCTACAAGTGCCGTAAAAGTGTTGCTCGATCATCACCTCGAACCGGAAAACTTTGCTGAATATATCTGGTCAGAGTCATGGCGAAGTTCCACCTGCGAAATAGTGGATGCATTTATCGAAAAGATGCAAACCCCTGACCTTATGGATCCGCTGATTGCTGAATGCCTGTATACCGGCATACTCACCGACACCGGCGGTTTCAGGTATTCCACTACCCCGGAATTGTTTGAGCGTGTTGCGGCCATTCAGCGGAAGGGTGTTGACAACGGCATCATGCAGGATAAGGTGTTTAACAGTGCCACTGAAAAGCAGGTAAGGCTTTTAGGCCATTGCCTGGCTAACCGAATGGAAGTACTTGGAGAGCTCAACACGGCCATTATCTGGCTTTCCAAAGCTGACTACGAGAATTTTGATATTCAGCGCGGAGACACCGAAGGTATTGTCAACCAGATGCTGAAGATCAAATCCGTACAAATGGCTGTATTTATTACGGAACAGCCAAAGATCGTTAAACTCTCATTCCGGTCAAAAGGAAGTTTTTCAGTTCAGGCCATTGCATCTGCTCATTTTAGCGGAGGTGGTCATATCAACGCATCCGGCGGCCATTCTTTCCAAAGCCTGGACGAAACCCTGACGCGTTTAAAAGGTATATTGCCGCATTATAAGGATCAACTTAATCTGCATGCTTCGATCTAGTATTCCGGTGTTTTTTTTGATGATGGCATGGGTTTTCACCGCATGTGATGATGACGATTTTGTATCGTCCCCCCATGGTTTTGAATATCGCTTGCATCAAAAACCACCGGCCACCAAAGTACAATGGGGGGATTATGTTTTATATCACGCAGACTATGCCGATGCGCGTACCGGTAATGTATTCTTTACCACCCGTACTGCCCCCCGGCCCAACCTGAGAGCATTAACTGATATTGAATCGGGCACTGTACTCGAAAAGGCCATTGCTCTTATGGGTGAAGGCGACAGCATTACGGTGTTACTTGGTGCTGATCGTATCCAACGAAGAATTTTTCCGCCTCATGTTGTGATCCCGGAGCTGATACATTTACATGTGAAGGTATACCGGGTTTATACCCCACAACAGCGCGAAACAGCCTACCGCTCATGGTACCGCCATCCTGTTCCGGTAGTTGAACTACCCGGCGGCCTGGCTAAAAAGATCATCCACTCGGATACATCTGCACCCCGGATAAGACCGGGTGACGAAATTACCTACGGCATTGATGCTATCCATTTGTTGCCGGATGAGGAGATCATTTATCAACATTGGAACCGGCATACCTCAGTGATCCCGGAAGTGATTCCGGGTTCGGCTACTCCTGTGTTACACACCCTGCTCACCATGCATGCCGGCGATAGTGTACACCTGAAGGTTGTTGCTGACAGTGTACAGTTCCCCATGCCTCATACCTGGCCGGGAGATCGTATTGTTTACCGGATCAAGGTGTACACACACACTTCTCTGGAAGAAAGACTGATGGCCATGAGTATGCAGGAACAGGAAATTCGCGACATCAGGTCTGAAGCTTACAACCTGCTGCAGCAGGCTGTGTGTGACTGGGTTGAAGGAAGCTGGGCAGGAGATACCCTGCTTGAAGGCATGCATGTGCAAATGCTGCGAAAAGATGAAAAAAGTACTCTGCCCGCTAACGAAACCAGAGCGGTAGTCCATTACATGGGTTTTACCGATGAATGTGTCTTGTTTGCCGAGTCGTTTGAAAAAATTGAACCGCTGCAGTTTGAGCCAGGGCAAGGATTTGTGATCAGAGGTTGGGATTTGCTGATGCGACATATGCAACCCGGGGATCACTGGCTGATCCGCATTCCACCTCATCTGGCATTTGGTGCCGGCGGACTGGAAGGCAAGGTAGGTCCAAGGGCAGATGTTTGGTATTACATGTGGCGTATTGAGTAAACCACAGTGAAAACACTTTTTGCGGTAACTTGACCGTTTATCCTGCCGGTGAATTGTAATTAACCTTCATGAAGAAAAATGTAATCACTCTGGTGGGAAATGTTGGCCGGGATATAAACTACAAGCTTAGTGCAAGTAACGTGAGCCGGCTCTCCTTCATGCTCGCTTCATCAGTCAATGAAAAACACATTTCCGGGCCAGTAGGTGACCTACCATCAATAGACTGGCATTATATAGTCGTGTGGGGAGAAGCTGCATATATGCTTAAGGATCAGTTGAGTCCGGGTGATTTTGTAAGGGTGAAGGGCAGCATCCGATATGAAAACTATCCGGATAAAAATGGCATTTTACGTCGTAATACCGTTATAGTAGCCAGTGAAGTGGAGCCGGTTACTCGTTGGCCGGACAGTGGGAATTGAATCGACTGTTTTTCACCTGTTTTAACCGGATGAAGTTTAAAGGAGTTGGGTTGCCGGGCTTTTTGGCCGGGAGTTTTTTGTTTATCTGACCAATCGCAATAGTATGACGAACTCACTGACAACCCGGGTTTCATGGAAAATTGGCATGTTCAAGCCTGTGCTGATGCTATCACTGATGTTGATAGCTGGAGTTGCATGTGATGAGCACCAACCTGATGCAGAAACGATTATAGCCCGCAGTCTGGAAGCCCATGGCGGGGATGCCTACAACAACATGGATCTGGGTTTTACTTTCAGAAATGCCCGGTACCGGGTTGAGCGGAGCAATGGAATTTACGAGTATTCACGAAACTTTACGGATACACTGGGCAGAGCCATTGAGGATGTTTTAAACAATGACGGTTTTGAACGCCTGATTGACGGTGAGCTACAGGAACTGGATGAACGAAGATACCGGGCTTTGCGCAATAGTGTAAACAGTGTGGTTTATTTTGCCATGCTGCCCCATCCCCTCCGTGACCCTGCTGTCCGGTTAGAGCTGGCCGGTAATTCGACCATGAATGGTAAATCTTACTGGCTGATCAAAGTGACATTTGAAGAAGAAGGTGGCGATGACGATCACGATGATGTTTTTTATTACTGGATCAGCAAGGATGGATATTTTGTTGACTTTATGGCCTATACATTTACTGTCAACCAAGGCGGAATGCGATTCAGGGAGGCTTTTAACCGCCGCACGGTGCATGGATTGGTGGTACAGGATTACTACAATTATAAAGCTGTTGATCCTGATGCCGGACTCGAAGACCTGGAAAAACTGTACCGTCTGGAGGGTGGCCTGGAACTGGTTTCGGAAATCGTACACCTGTTTACTGATCAATAACTTTTAAGTGGTTGTTCAGTGCCCCGGCCATGGCAGTTCCGGCAATCCAGCCTCCCGTCCATGCAGCCTGAAAATTAAACCCGCCCGTGATTCCGTCGATATTGAGAATTTCTCCGGCCCAGTACAGGTTGGGAAATTGTTTTGAGCAGAATCTTTTGAAATCAACCGCTTTCAGATCAACCCCGCCGGCCGTTACAAACTCCTCCTTGAACATGCTCTTCCCATGAACCCGGAACCGGCATTGGGTAACGTTTTCTTGCAGGGCAAGCAATTGCTTTTTATTCAGGTCAGCCCATCGGTCTTCCGGTGAAATACCCGAATACAAGACCAGTCTGCTCCACAACCTGAGCGGTATGTCAAGCTGGCCTTTGGCAGATACTTTTTCACGGCCTGCCGTCTGCCGTTTGGCTTCTGCAAAAGCTTTGAAGTCATAGGCTTGCGCCCAGTTCACAAGAATTTCAAACCGGTATTCAAGTGCTGCCAGTTCGCGCGCACCCCACGCCGAAAGCCGCAATATTGCCGGCCCGCTCATGCCCCAGTGCGTAATGAGTAAAGGCCCGGAAGCCTGAAGTCTGCTGCCGACAACATTGATCATGGCCTGTGATACACTCAAACCGGCAAGACCATCGATGAGCTGATGCCGGATATTAAAAGTGAACAGGGAGGGAACCGGGGGGATAACGGGAATGTCAAGACCTTCAAGCATTTTCCACATATCCTTACTGCTGCCGGATCCAATGAACAACTGCCGGCATGATAACACCCGCTGCCGGGTTGTAATCAACCACCGGTCATCCTTATGGTTTATGGCTGTAACGCCAGCAGACAGCAACAGAGTAATGCCGGCATGTTCAGCACCATTGATCAGAGCCTGCATAATATCAGCCGAATGGTTGCTCACCGGGAACATCCGCCCGTCAGCTTCTGCTTTGATCTTTACTCCGCGTTGTTCAAACCACTTTACAGTATCGGAGGAAGTAAACTTATGGAAAGGCCCGATCAGTGCTTTGCTGCCGCGTGGGTAGTGAGAAGCCAGCTCGCGGGGGTCGGTAATGACCGTGGTAACATTGCATCGTCCACCTCCCGATATCCTGACTTTTTGCAGAAATTCTTTGCCTTTTTCCACAATAGCCAGCTTCGCATCCGGTGCCAGTTGGCTGCATCGCAGGGCAGCAAAAAAGGAAGCAGCACCACCACCGATAAACACAGCATCAAAGGTTTCTGTTGGCAAGGATTGGTTGATTTAGGATAGCTCTTTGTTTCTAATGATCCCCCAGTTTAGCCCGGGCGCTTTTACTTTTTGCCGGCTTTTTCCCTGAAGGCCACTTTGAGGAGGTCGTTAAAATGGTCCACAAAGTGGATGGTGAGGTCTTCTTTGAGGTGATCCTGGAGTTCTTCGTAATCGCTGCGGTTTTCTTCCGGCAGCACCACTTCCATTACTTTTACCCGCCGCGCAGCTATGATCTTCTCCTGAATACCGCCAATGGGCAGAATCTTGCCGGTCAGGGTAAGCTCACCGGTCATGGCCAGATCATTGCGAATGGGTTTGCCTGTAGCCAGGGAGTATAATGCCAGGGCCATGGTAATTCCCGCCGATGGACCGTCTTTAGGTGTAGCACCTGCAGGAACGTGGAGATGCATATGGTGTGTGTTGAAGTAGGTCTGATCTTTTTCACCCAGCATAGAGCGAACAACCGTATAGGCAATCCGGGCACTTTCCTTCATCACATCGCCTAACTGTCCGGTGTATTGAAATCCTTCCTTGCCGGTTTTCACTCCGGTGGCTTCAATGTACAGCGTAGTGCCTCCCAGCATGGTATAGGCCAAACCCAGCGCTACTCCCGGTTGATCTTTGGTGTACAGGTTTTCGGGTTTGAAACGCGGTTTACCCAGATATTCTTCAAGATCACCGGTATCTACTTTATCTGGTGCTTTACTGCCCTCCATGGTGCTGAGGTTGATTTTGCGGACAATTTTTCGCAGCAGCATGTCGAGATACCTCACTCCGGCTTCGCGGGCATAATTGTCAACAATGTAATGCAGCGCATCGTCGGTAAACTTGACCTCGTCAGGCTTGAATCCCTGTTCCTGTAACTGTCGGGGTATCAAATATCTTTTGGCAATCTCCACTTTTTCATCCTGTATATATCCCGACAAACGGATGATTTCCATGCGGTCGAGCAATGGTTGTGGAACAGTGTCCAAATGATTGGCCGTGCTGATGAACAGGATTTTGGAAAGGTCAAATGGAATGTCGAGATAATGATCTAGAAAAGCGTGATTTTGCTCCGGATCCAGCACTTCGAGCAGGGCAGAGGCAGGGTCGCCTGTAAAACTGAATCCGATTTTGTCCACTTCATCCAGCATGATCACCGGATTGGATGACTCAACTCTTTTAAGTGCCTGTATGATCTTTCCGGGCATGGCACCAATATATGTACGGCGGTGTCCTTTTATCTCGGCTTCATCGCGCATACCACCTACCGAAAAACGGAAGAATTTGCGGTTGAGGGCTTCGGCAATAGACTTGCCAATTGAAGTTTTACCTACTCCCGGCGGACCGACCAGGCAAATTATCGATCCGGCCACAGTTCCTTTGCGAATAACACTGGACAGGAATTCCAGAATATTGTTTTTTACATCCTTCAGGCCGTAGTGATCCCGGTCCAGTATTTCTCTTGCCTTCTTGATGTCTTTGTTGTCTTTGGTGGTAAGGCCCCAGGGAAGCAGACTGATAAGCTCCAGATAACTCCGGGTCACATTGTATTCAGGTGACTGAGGATTGAGCAGCTTGAGTTTGTTAATTTCTTCATCTACTGCTTTGCGTGCTTCAGCCGGAAGCTTGAGTTTGGAAAGCCGTTTTTCAATCTTTTCGAGTTCGGCATCCACTTCATCTTTTTCGAGGCCCAGTTCCTTTTTAATGGCTTTGAGCTGTTCATTGAGGAAGTATTCCCGCTGTTGTTTAGAAACAGTTTCATCTACCTGGGTTTTTATCTTTTGCTGGATTCGGGCAATTTGTGATTCCTCGCGTAGTAACTCGAGCATGAGTTTGGCTCTTTCCAGCACATCCTCCGTTTCCAGAAGTTCCTGAAGTACTTCAGGATCTGACCCGGTTACATTGGCAATCAGATCGAGCGTGTGGGAGGGGTTGCCCTGATCGAGTTCAGCCACTATCAGGTTTACCTGCTCCTGAAACATGGGATTGAGCTTGAGTAACTCACGCACATCAGATATGATGGCCATCATATAAGCGCGGAGCTCATTATCAGGCGTTACCCGATCTTCGTAAACATGCTCCACTTCCCAGCGCCGAAGCGGTTCCACGGAAATTTCCTTTTTCATTTTGAAACGACCCACTGTGCCCACCACCACCTGTATGGTAAAATCGTTGACCGGCTTTACCTTGAATATCTTGAGTGTGGTACCCGTGCTGTAAGGCAGGTCACGCGGGGTATCCTCTCCGGGTTCACGCTGCCCGCCATAGACGCAGCCAATAAAACCGTGGTCTTCTTCCAGGGCCAGTTTAATGGCTTTTCGGTCGCGTTTTGTATCAAAGTGAAGAGGCAGATTTATGCCGGGGAAAATGGGTCGCTTGGCCGTAATGATGTATAAACGCGAGGGTGCGGTATTGCGCACCAGTTCCAGTTCTTTGGGTGCAGCTGAGGCCTGCACGTCGGGTTCGTTTCCATATTGGTCTTCCATGTCACAAAGTTTGTTGATCAATGAAACGGACGGCCAATTTAATAGTTTTTAACGGGAATCCGTGCTTCGGCAATCTCAACCGGCTAAGAGTCACCTAACTGCAGGGGCAATGCCAATACTCGACAAAAGCCGGACAATGGTAGCGAGACCTTTTATTATGGCCGGTTACCGGCCCAACAAAGAGTTATCCATAATCCTCTACCCAGGCATCATGAACGGCCATGGCTACCCTGAGCACCACTTCGCGATCGAGGCTTTGAGGCAAAATAGCCTGCGGTGTAGGATTGGGCTGACATTCGGCCAGGGCATAGGCAGCAGCCAGCTTCATTTTACTGGTGATGCGCCGGGCACCTGCACTGAGCGCACCCTTGAAAATGCCGGGAAATGCCAGAACATTGTTCACCTGATTGGGCAGATCGCTGCGTCCGGTACCTACAATGGATGCTCCTCCACGATAAGCTTCCTCGGGCATTATTTCGGGAATGGGATTGGCCATGGCAAACACGATTGGATCAGGAGCCATGGTGCGGATATCGTCAGCTGTAAGAAGGTTTTCTACGCTAACGCCAATAAACGCATCCATTCCGGCCAGAGCCTGCTGTATGGTGCCCTGCTTGTTACCGGGATTGCTGAATACCAGCATTTGCTGTTTCATGGCATTGAGGTCTTCCCGGTTTCGGTGGATGGTACCTCTGCTGTCGCATACGATTACTTCACGGATGGGTATGCACTTTTCAGGATCGTAATTGATACATCGCAGCATTTTGGTAATCGCCACACCGGCAGCACCGGCCCCGTTGACTACCAGTCTGAGGTCTTCCAGTTTTTTGCCGGTCACTTTGCACGCATTGATCAGTCCGGCTAACAAAACGATGGCTGTTCCGTGCTGATCGTCGTGAAACACCGGTATTCCCAGTTCCTGAAGCCTGTCTTCCACTTCAAAGCATTTGGGTGCAGCAATGTCTTCCAGATTGATGCCGCCAAACACCGGGGCAATGCGTCTTATGGTTTCCACAATTTCATCGGTGTCCTGGGTATCTATGCAAATAGGAAAGGCATCAATACCGGCAAAAGCCTTAAACAGCAGAGCTTTGCCTTCCATTACCGGAATGGCGGCATGTGGGCCTATATTGCCCAGCCCCAGCACTGCCGAGCCGTCGGAAACCACGGCAACGGTGTTTTTCTTGATGGTGAGACTGAAAACCTTTTCGGGGTATTTGACAATTTCAAGACATGGCCCGGCTACACCAGGTGAATATGCCAGCGACAGATCATAAGATGAGTCGAGGGGAATTTTGGAATGAACTTCAATTTTACCGGCATGCTTCTCGTGTAACAGCAAGCTCTCTGCAAAAAAATCAGGCATAATACTCATGGGTTTAAGCGGTGCAAATGTAGGGCATTTTCAATACATCCATGCGACAGGCTTGTATTTATGGCGGATGTATTATCTTTAAACAAAAAACAAGATGATTGTTGAAGGGCATGTAACATTTGCAGATATTGGACCCGGCTGCTGGGGCTTAAAAGACAAAGAAGGCAATATTTGGCGCATTGTTGATCTACCGGAACGCTACAGAAAGGAGGGCCGGAAATTGCGCATAAAAGTGAGCAAAATGAAAGAGGATGTATCCCTGTTTATGTGGGGAACGCCTGTATCCTTTGTTGAAGCACTTTGAGGGCTGTTTACCGCTGAGCCGAGTAACCAATGCTCCATTTGTTTGTTTGTTTTACAACCCAAAGCTGAATCATGGAATGGATTTATGCCATAAGTTATTTTGTGTCGCTCACCGGATTGATGGCCTGGTTTTACTATCGCGGTACGCGGCACAGCCCTGCCGCCAGTAAGGTTTTTTTACTTGCGTATCTCGTTTACATTATATGTCTGGCATGGGCTCCGGGCACACTAACCTATAAGCTGATGGTACTGGGAAGGGATTTGGCCGTAATGGCTGCCGTCATCATTGGCTTTCAGTACATCAGGCATAAAGCGTGGATGATGATTGCAGGTTTACTGGTTTATGCGTTGGTAGTGCCTATTGCATTTCCGGTATGGGTGCAGACCTTTCCTTCAGAGCACTACATGGTTCCCTTTACCGGAACCTCGGATAATGATGAGGAGGACGACGATGAAGGTGAGTTTCTGATCCGTTTTCATCTGGGGCTTTCCCCGCTAAGCATAGTCAGTTTTAATGAAGATTACCGGGTGGAATGGTCCAGACCTTTCAGGATGGAATCGCCGGATATTACCGGTCTGGATGAGTGGTGGCTGCTCAATATCCTTCCCTCCAGTGAAAAGGACATGGACGAAATTCTGGGGCGATTACAGCAAAAAGAAGCGATTGCCTATCTGGAATGGAATGACAGTATTGAACTGGAGCCTATTCGGGCCGATCTTTCCGGAGAAACGGCATACGTTTCCGGATTTAATGATCCCTTAAGCAGCCGGCAGTGGTATCTGCTCATGACCGGTGCTTACGAAGCGGTACGCTGGCTTGATTCCATGGGTCTGCAACCTCAGGGTAATGCAAGAATTGCCATACTGGACACCGGGATAGACGGTGATCATGAAGACATTAAAGCCCATTACCGGAGCATACAGGCCGGGTACGATCATGACCCCCATGGTCATGGAACGCATTGTGCCGGACTGGCAGCTGCCGTTAGCAACAACGGACTGGGCATAGCCAGTGCAGTTCCATCTGCTGATTGGGTTAGTGTGAGTTCAGTGAGGGTACTCAATAATATGGGTGGAGGAACACAGCGGGGAATAATACAGGGAATACTGGAAGCCGCTGATGCCGGAGCTGATGTAATATCCTTGTCATTGGGTGGCAGAAGTCGCGATGCCGCTCAAAGGGCTTACGAAAAGGCTGTGAATTATGCGCATCAAAAGGGGGCAATAGTTGTAGTGGCAGCCGGCAATGAAGGCATAGATGCCCGGCGGATCGCTCCGGCCAATGTGCAGGGCGTTATTGCCGTAGCGGCAGTAAACAGAACAGGCAGCAAAGCCGTTTTTTCGAACAGCGTCGAATTTTTAGATCGCGGTATTGCTGCACCGGGAGTAGAAATGGTATCTACTCTTCCCGGAAACCGGTATGTTGCATTCAACGGAACAAGTATGGCCACCCCAATGGTGGCGAATACAGTAGCTATCCTGAGGGCCCTGGATCCATTGCTGGATACGGAAACTGCTTATAATATTCTCAGGTATTCCGGCACTTCCCATGTCGATGCCGTGACTACCGGTCCCGTGATCAACCTTCATGCAGCACTGAAGTTTTGGTATGAGCTCAGGATGGAGGATGAACTATAGGGCAGTAAGATCTTAATGTTTGTTTCGACGCTGAAATGGGATTTATTGAATGGAGTCCATTGGATTTTTTTCACACCACAGTCTTGTTACATGCCCAAAATATTATTTGTTTACCCCATGGATCGCAAACCGGTCAATATTAACTCCTATACTGATTTTGGCTTCATGAAACTTTTTGGTGAAGAAGTCAGTAAGGATCTGCAGCTTGATTTTATCAATGCAGTGCTGGAGGAAGAAACGGGTACCATATCATCCATTGAGTTTGCTAAGAATGAGCTTTTAGGGCTCGGTCAACTTGACCGCAAGGTTGTGTTTGATATCTACTGCAAAACGGAATCAGGAGAGCGCATCATTGTAGAAATACAAAAAGCTATCAACAATATTTCCGTGAGCGGTCTTTGTTCAACAGCAGTTTTGCCATACAGGAACAGGCCCGTCGCGGGATTTGGAATTACGAACTCAAGGCGGTTCATTGTATAGCTATTCTCGATTTTAGGTTGGACGGTAAAACTTCGGAACCCGGGAAATTTTTATATAAGGTGAAGCTTATAGACGAATCGAACGGCAAGGTATTCAATGATAATCAAAACCATCAATTTTATGCCCGAGCAGATGAAAAGTACAACCAGCAATGCCTGCGAAGAAAGCCTGAAGAACTACCGCGACATTAAGACCGTGTTAGACAGCAGTTATGAGAAAGGCATGGAGAAAGGGCTTGAGGAAAGGCAAAATAAAGGCTGCGCAAAATATTTCTTTCAGCTAAGTGTAAACTATGAGTCCATATCCGAAGCTACGGGATTGAGTGAGGAAGAACCAAATCACATTACATAGGACATTCCATAGTCCGATATTGAGTCACAAAAGGATATTGTGATTTCGAATGGAAGGAGTAATTGTTTGTTAAGTTTTTATTCAAGCCAATTTTACTCCTTTCGCATTTCATAAAACTTCTGGAAAAAACGCATCAGCAAACTTTTTTCCAAAATGATGACCATTCCATCCGGTGCTAACTTTGCCTGTTCTATACAGCACTCAACCTATAATCAGCCAAGGTTACATGAGGCATTTTTCGGGTTATATTGCTCGAACTGAAGAAAGCGGGAAGTTCAATTGAAAGTTTGAACTTTGGTACATATCTTTGGACATCAACATCACTTTAAGCAAGCACTTATGAAAAGGATCATTTACAGTTTATTGATATTGGGGACAGCTTTAGTCTGTTCAGGATGTGCCCGGGTTTATTTTGCTCCCGATGCAGCAAATCTGGCCGCTACACACCGCACAATTGCCATAATGCCGGCTGACATCACTATTGCACCGCATCGCCGCCTCACTCCTGAACTCATGAAGGAACAACAAAAAGCGGAATCAGTCAGCTTCCAACGGGAATTACACAGCTGGATGCTGCGTAGAAAAATGCAGGGCCACCTCAGCCAGAATATGAAAGACCTGGAATCCACCCAAGCCATACTGCAGAGAGCGGGATACCCGGAAACGCGATATACCATAACCGAGTTATGCGAGATGCTGGAAGTTGACGGTATAATGACTTCCAGTTATCACCTCACAAAACCCATGTCAGATGGTGCGGCTATCGCTATTGGGTTGTTGGTTGGCTTTTGGGGGGCAACCAATGAAGTTTCAGCTAACCTGGCCATTTACCATTGTGGGGATGGTGATCTGTTGTGGACTTACAACCGCAAATACTCAGGAAGCGTTGGCAGCAGTACGCAGCGTTTAGTTGACAGATTGATGCGGGATGCAAGCAGAAGATTGCCCTATACCAGGTAATTAACATAAAGCGGTTCTTATGAAACACGAAAAAACCAGTACAGATAAACAAATTGAGAAAATATCGTGGTATCGCAGGACAGACAAAGCCATTACGGGATGGATGAGGGGGCACGGTTTGCCTGCATTGCGAATAAGCATAGGAATCGTTTTTTTGTGGTTTGGTTTCCTCAAGTTTTTTCCCGGGGTAAGCCCTGCCGAAACCCTGGCAGTAAATACAATTTCGGCAGTATCGTTTGACTTGCTGCCGCATCGTGCCATCAGTACAGGATTAGCTGTGTGGGAAGTGCTGATAGGGATAGGCCTGCTCACCGGGCGGTGGATGCGCTTAACGCTACTTTTACTTTTCCTTCAAATGCCGGGCACATTTCTGCCGGTTTTCCTTTTCCCTTATGAAGTTTTTGAATCCATCCCTTTTGTACCTACCATAGAAGGGCAGTATATTTTCAAAAACCTGGTACTCATCAGTGCAGGAATAGTACTGGGAGGTTTCCTTGAACCGCGACCCACCGGTGGCGTTGAAATTCCAGAACAGGAGGATTGAGTTCTTCCGCGGGTGGGAATTTAACGGACATTTTCCGGGCGATGTATGTCACTTTAGTACCCGTTTCAATTGATTGAGCATGCGCTGCCTGTACTGAAACAGTTGATAATCTTTGGAAGACAGGTCTGTATTATGAGTGATATCAATTTTGTTTTGAATAAAGTAGTCGTACAGTGCGAGGTCGCAACTTAAAGTATTTTCCAGTTTCTTTCTAAGACCTGCAGTGGGAATCAATATAGGCTTTTTCCGGGTTCTGTTTTGTGGAAAGTACAAAGGTACACCTCCCTTCCAGCCCAGTTGCCGGCTTAGTGTAAACACTCCGGCATCAAAATGCTGCAGATCAAATACTGCATCATATTCATTCAGTGCCGCTTTGGCTTTGTTCAACAGGTCTTCACCCCGGTTTGCCAGGTCGGGAACCGGAATGTTTTGATCCATTAAAAATTGGATGGAACCTGACAGAAAACGCGTCATCAGATTATCCTGCCCGTGTTCCAAAGCATAGGGGATGTATTCCTCCAGTGATTCCATATTCTTAAGGTCATCGTAGAATTTGATGTGCGGGCTGTTCTTCAGGAAAAAGAACTGTGAAATAAACATGGATACCGGTTCTCTAAGCACGGTAACTTTGAAGGAACGGTCAAACAGAGGTGCAAACAAACCGGCTCCGTGTCCGGCTATAACCTGCAGTTGTGATCGTTGTTCAACACTCAGGTTCTGAAAGGTTTGCAAGGATTCCATCAGGTCATCAAACAGAATACTGAAAACAGCTGGCTTGCCATAAACCTTTTGGAATACACCCCGCAGCGACATGCCTCCCGTTTTGGGAATGTGTTCAAATATTACCGGTTCTTTCATTGTTGTTTTGCGCTGAATGCATGGACATGGCTACAGGTGACGAAGTCACCCCACAAAAAGTGATGTAAAATCATTTTTATATTTCTACAAGTCGCAGTCTGCGGTTACCTTGTTGTCAACCTCGTCCTGCTTGTTAATCATACACTCAATGTACTATTAGCGGGGCGTGATACAGCAACAATTCCCCCTGCCAAACAGCCAACAGATACGTGGACGCAGGCAACGAACACAGGGTTAAATCAGCAAACTGCCCGGAGAATGCCCTTTCCAATATGTTTCGGCCACTTACTTCATACAACCGTATTGTATATTCACCCGGCTTCGAGGCTTCCACTGCAATCCGATCACTGGCCGGATTGGGATATACAAGGAATGCGGGTAAGTCCGACACATGGTAAACAGAAACTACTTCCTGAATGGTAATACCCACTGTAGTGATCACATCGCAACCGTCGGGATTGAATGCATCGATGGAAATGAACGCCGAGCCGTGGGTTCCCCAAACCACGATGACTTCTGAAGTTCCCTGCCCACTGAGGATAGTGCCGCCGCCGGCAGTCCATTCCAATGTCCAGCCTTCAGGAGCTTCCACTGAATAGGTCACGGTATCACCTTCCATCACCTGGGTCTCACCACTGATATCGAGTGGATCAATGGCATCGGGTTGGGCTATATTCACTACGATCTCCATCTCGCAACCTTGCTGATCGGTAATGGTGGCGTGATAGGTGCCTGCGGCCAGGTTAGCGATCTGAGTTCCCGTCTGGTTGTTGGTTCCTTCGTCCCATAAAATGGTATAGGGGGCTGTGCCACCACTCACTTCAATGGTTAATCCCCCATCGCTTTCGCCATGGCAACTCACCGTGTCCATTTGCCCGATATACCAGTCCATCTGGTCAGGTTCATTAACTTCGATGGTGAGTTCTATGGTTTGCCCGATACTGTCGGTAATTTCAACCGTATAAGTCCCTGCTTCCAGGTCGGTAAGCGAGGCAGTGGTTGCTCCATGGTTCCAGCTGTAAGTGATCGGAGTAACTCCACCTGACACTTCTACACTAATTTCGCCGCTGGCATCACCGGTACAAAGCACATCCAAGCTCCAAAATGAATCAAGCAGCAGCATATCTCCTTCAATACCCCGCAATCTAAAGGGGACGCCCTGGGGGTCGTCGGTTCCAAACCCGGTACTGGGGTTGTAGGTATCCAGCAGGGGAGTGTATCCATCAGCGGTGAGCTGCAATGCATTTCCCGTAACAGTTTGTCCCATGATGGTTACCGGTGGCACCCAGGGCCCCGATGCAATGCTGCCATTGAGACGGTATTCAATCCAATAGCTTCCTTCAGTTAATATGGTTCCTATTTCCGCGGTAATTTGCATTACCGGTCGATCGGTGTTGCCAAAGCCCTGGGTTTGTGAAGTGCGGTAAATACCGCTGAAGCTGGTACTGACCATGCGGTTGACGATGGTGTCCCCAAAAATGATGTTGCTGGTTGCTATGCCGGGCGGGCCGTCCCATATCCTTACATACGCATGAGTGAAGCTGGAAGTGGTACTGCTTCCGGTTTGGTAGGCATACAACACTACATCATCAATGAGCCAGGCTTTACCTTCGGGAATCTCAAAGTCGTCAGCAATGGCATAAGGCACAGTAGAACTTGCGTTAAAACCGAGAATGGCCATATTGAGTGTGGTGATCTGCAGCATGGAACTGTGATTACCACCCGGACTGGTTCCGGTATGGGTGATTAACGGGCCGTTATCGTGCAAAATATTTTGTGCTGTGGCACTGAAAGCCAGCAACAAAGTTACCGCCATAGCTTGTGTAAACAGGTAAATATGCTTCATATTCAGGGGGTTTGAGTTGAAATATATAATGCTATAGCTTACTGAATCATCAATGGTTTTGTGAAAACCCGTCCGGTATCATCCTGCATACTGAGCATAAACACCCCTGCGGGCAACCCTTCAAGGGATATGCTGCGTTCAGTGCCGCTGAATTGTCCGGTGATAACCTGTTTTCCATCAGTAGTTATCAGCCTGAAAGTGTAATCTCCAGGCCGGGTAGTTCTGATGTTGATCATATTCATTGCAGGGTTGGGATGGAGTGTGAATGTACCCAATTCAGGGGCAGTTACAGAAACCACCTCTTGTATTGTAATGCCGGAAGTGGATATGACATCACATCCCTCAGGATTTACGGCATTCAGTGAGATAAAAGCCGTGCCAGGCGTTCCCCACTCAACCAAAACCTCTGCCGTTCCCTGCCCGCTGAGTATGGTGCCTCCTCCTGCCAGCCATTCCAGCGCCCATCCTTCCGGAGCATCCACAGTGTACACGACGGTATCGCCATGGGTAACCAGGGTCTCACCGATAATGGTTAAAGGCTCTAATGGATCAGGTTGATCGATAATTACCATCATTTCAGCTTCGCAGCCCGTATCATCGGTTATCGTGGCAAAATAAGTACCTGCCGCAAGGTCTGATGCTGTGAAACCGGTTTGGTTTCCGCTGTTTTCATCCCAGGCGACCGTATAAGGAGCGTTGCCGCCACTTACTTCTATGGTTACTTCACCGTCATTGTCTCCATGGCAGGTAGCATGAATTACTGAAGCCACTTCAACTTCTATTGCTTCCGGTTCTGTTACGTTAAAGGAAATGTCCACCTCCTGCCCAATGCTGTCTGTAACAACAACATGGTATTCACCGGCTTCCAGGCCACTAACCAGCGCAGAATTTGCTCCATGACTCCATGAAAAAGAGTATGGCTGTATACCCCCTGTCATCATCACTTCAATGGATCCGCTGCTGCTACCATGGCAAATTACGTGTTCCACATGAACCGAATCCGTTTCCAGAATGGTGGCTTCTATGCCATAAACCCTGAAGGGAATTCCTTGCGGTGTTTGTGTACCCAGTCCGGTAGATGCGCTGTAATCGATAAGCGGATAAAATCCATCAGAGGCATTGTACTGGAGTGCGTTGCCGGTAGTGGTTTGCCCCATGATGGTAATGGGAGCACAAAATGGTCCCGAGGCTGTGCTGCCAACGAGCCTGTACTCCAGCCAGTACTCTCCTGCAGGCAGTAATACACCGGCTTCAGCTACAATTTGCATTACCGGTCGGTCAGTATTGCCAAACCCAGCGGTTTGCGTTGTGCGGTAAATGCCTGAAAATGAAGTGCTGCTGATTCGATTGGTGAACGTGTCACCAAAAACAACCGTGCTGCCTGGCTCGAGAGGAGAACCTTCCCAAACCTGGATGTAAATTGCGGTAAAAGTTGAAGAAGTGGTACTTCCGGTTTGATAGCCAAACACCATAAATTCATCGATGTACCAGACTTTATCTTCCGGAATTTCAAAATCATCGGCCAGGCCGGTGCTTGCCGATGCATTATAGTTGGCATTAAAACCAATAATATTCATAGACAATGTCGTGTTTTGAAGCATGGACGTATGATTGCCTCCCGGGCTGGTGCCAATCGATGTGATCAGCGGTCCGCTTTCAAACAGCATAGCCTGTGCCTGAAGGCTATCGATGGTCTGCAACCAGCAAAACACTAGACTGCACAACAGAATAATTTTGCTGCCCGACCGTAAACGAAACAACTGTTCTGAACACTTTGTCAATCCGGAAAAGTAGTAGAAAAATTGCATACACATTGGTTTTAGTTTACTATGAATTCAGCACCGAAAATGGTATTACACCCTTGATCGCGTAAACTTAAAGGTGAAGTTAAAAAATGATTGGCATATTTAACAGGTTACGGCATAATTCATTGGGCAATTTGTTAAATGCCGACAAAAATGCGTTGGTACTCATTTTGAAATGCAATGCTTGCAAGGTGTGAAGTCCGGGCTTTTCCTGCAATTGTTGTCAGTTTATACATCACTCTTTGTGAGCTCCGCGCTGCGGAGCTGTAAACAATTGAGTTCCATTGCCGCTGAAAACAACTTATGGGCCTGGTTTTCAGGTATGGCAATGGGTAACTCACAGATCGCTATGAATACACTGAAAGGCATAGCAGTATCAGCTGCATTGGCAGTTGATTAAAATTTACCCTTCATCCACGCAAATCCGGGTAAATAGCAGGGGATTGGTGCATTATTCTTGTAAAAGGCTAGCTGTCCTTACCTCGGCGCTTAAGCTCATCCCTGATTTTGGCCGCAGATTCGTAGTCTTCTTTTTCCAGCACTTCGTTGAGCTTCATCTTGAGGTCTTCCACGCTGAAGCCGGTCAGGTTACCTTCTGTGACGGGAGCTGAAGACGGTTTGCGGCGTGAGCGTTCTTTTTTGGGCGGCGTGCTGCCTGCTTCACCTTCCTCCATTACCACTCCGGCCGATTCCAGAATGAACTCATAAGTGTAAATGGGGCAGTTAAACCTTACGGCCATGGCCAGCGCATCGCTGGTACGGGAGTCAATTTCGATCTCTTCACCACCTTGAACGCATACCAGACGGGCATAAAAAACCCCGTCAACCAGATTGTTGATGATCACTTCCTTCAGGTCGATATCAAAGGTAGTGATCACATTTTTAAGCAGGTCATGGGTAAGCGGACGGCTGGGTGTAAGGCGCTCCATGGCCACGGCTATCGCCTGGGCCTCAAATGCCCCGATCACAATGGGTAACCTTCGCGCACCGTTCATTTCACCCAGCACAACGGCATAGTTATGCGACTGGGTTATACTGTGCGAAAGCGCTATTACATCAAGTTCTATTTTCTTCATAGTTCAGGGCTAAGGGTGCATATGGTTATCAGATATCGCCTGAAATGTAAAAATGTTATGGCACAAATCTAATAAAATTTAACAAGGCCATGTGGCAAGCTTACTGTGCAGCCTTGAAATTGCGCAGTGCTTCCGTAAGCCTGGGCAGTACTTCAAATGCATCTCCCACCACGCCGTAATCAGCAGCTTTAAAAAAGGGTGCTTCAGGGTCTTTGTTGATCACCACAATTACCTTGCTGTTGTTAACCCCGGCAAGATGCTGTATAGCCCCTGATATGCCTATGGCAATGTAAAGGTTGGGCCTAATGGCTATACCCGTTTGCCCAACATGCTCGTGATGAGGCCTCCAGCCCACATCCGCTACGGGCCGGGAGCAAGCTGTGGCTGCACCCAATACTTCGGCCAGTTCTTCTACCATGCCCCAGTTTTCTGGACCTTTCATGCCTCTGCCGGCCGATACTACCAGTTCGGCTTCAGTAAGGGGTACTGAGCCGGTAACGCGGTCAATTCCGGCTACTTCTACCCGCGCTTCAGGAAGGCTGAGGCCGGCTGTGCGAACTTCGGGTGCATTATCATTTACTTTTTCAGGTCTCAGTGAATTGTTCATCAGGGTAATGACGCCTTTTTCGGTGGTTATGGCCAGTTTGGCTTTGGCCTTACCGGAAAATACGCCTTTTTCGGCTTCCACATATCCGGCGTCATTTTTTTGCGGTACTGAGGTGGCACCACTGATAAGCCCTGCCTGCATACCCATGGCTATCCGTCCGGCCACTGCTCTGCCGTTGGCATTGTGGGATAAAATAACCAGGTCGGCATTTTCTGCCTGAGCCACCTGTTGTATAGCTGTCGCATACACCATGTCGTCAAAGTTGGACGGCAGGTCAGCGGTGATGACTTCTTGTATTCCGTAGTGGCCCAGAGCCGTGGCATTGGTTTGTGTATTCAGCAAAAACCCTACAGCCTGGCCACCCAGTGATTCTGCTGTTTTTCGGGCATAAGTGGCCAGTTCAAAAGCCTGCTTTTTCAGTTCCCCCTGCTGGGGTTCAAATATGGTGAGGATCTTCATAGTCCTGTAATTTGATGGTTGTGGTTTGGAATTAAATAACTTTGGAATCATTGTGCAGAGCATCTACCAGGGCATCCATCTGGTCGGGCTCAAACAATTTAACTGATGACTTGGCCGGTGGCAGACTATACGAAACCACCCGGGTCATGGCGGCAGTATCTGCGGCTTTTTCGACACTGAGGGGTTTGCGCTTGGCCATCATGATTCCACGCATATTGGGTATGCGCTGTTCGGCCAAACCTTTGGCTGCGCTGAGAATAAACGGTGTGGATGCATGCAGGGTTTCCTTGCCACCTTCAATATCCCGCGTAATGGTAGCCCGGCTTCCGTCGAACTCCATCTTACTGGCGTAGGATATAAAGGGCATGTCCAATAAGCCGGCCAGCATGGAGCCCACTTCCGACCCATTGTAGTCAATGGTTTCCTTGCCCAGCAGAATCATGTCAAATCCCTTGTCTGCAGCCCAGGCAGCAATCTGACGGGCCACCACATCGGCACTTTCAGGTTGTATGTCAATGCGAACAGCATCGTCAGCGCCAATGGCCAGTCCTTTCCGGATAATGGTGTCTGCCGAAACATCGCCAACGTGAATAAGCGTTACTGTTCCACCGTGCTGTTCCTGCAGCTCCAGCGCCCGAACCAGTGCGTACCATTCATCATAAGGGTTCATAATGTATTGAACTCCGGACTCTTCAAATTGAGTATTACCGGCCTTAAATTGGATTTTTGCCGTGGTGTCAGGAGTTTTGCTAACACAAACGAGAATTTTCATAGATCTAAACTTATTTTTGGCGCCGCAAATATAATCTTAATACATGGTAAGACAAACCCATTTACGGGCTGCCGGTAGTTACGTGTTTTGATCGGTAGCCGGTATGGATTGGCTCTAAAAGGAAAACTAAAAAAGGTGGCACAGGTTTATCTTACCATTCACACTGTTACCTGCGTATCAAGTACCAACAAAAAGTTATGACAATACAACCCAACAATGACCTTCTGCTACGTGTATTTCGTCGTGAGAAAGTAGAAAGGCCTCCGGTTTGGCTCATGCGGCAGGCCGGGCGAATCCTGCCTCAATATCGCGAGTTGCGCAGTTCGCTGGAAGGATTCAAGGATTTGGTGGAAACGCCCGAAAAAGCTGCCGAAGCTACTGTACAACCTATTGACGAACTGGGTGTGGATGCGGCTATCTTGTTTTCTGACATTCTGGTTATTCCCGATGCCATGGGATTGCCTTATGGCATGAAAAAAGGTATAGGGCCGGTGTTTGAAACCACTATCGAAACTGCTGCTGACATTGAATCGCTGAAAAGCGGGGAAGAAGCAGCTGCTGATCTGGAATATGTTTACCTGGCCATTGATGAGACACTTCAGAGGCTTGATGGCCGGGTTCCGCTCATTGGTTTTGCCGGGGCTCCATGGACGCTTTTGGCTTATATGGTTGAGGGTTCTGGCAGTAAGACTTTTTCTCGGGCCAGGGCATTTTTGTTCCGGCATCCTGAACTTGCGCACCGGTTGCTGGAGCGGTTAACGGAAACGCTGATTGTGTATCTGAAGAAGAAAATTGCCCGTGGGGTGCATGTGGTGCAGGTTTTTGATTCCTGGGCGGGATTGTTGTCACCGTCATTGTACAACAATTTTTGCATGCCTTACTGGCGTGAAATTCGAAATTCCGTTACGGAAGTTCCACTCATTATTTTTGCCAAAGGGGCTCACTTTGCCTGGGCTGATTTTAAGCAACTGGGGGCGGATGCCATTGGACTTGACTGGACTATTAAGCCGGAATCTGCACGCAGTTTATTGGGATCGGATACTATTTTACAGGGCAATTTTGATCCCTGCATTCTCTATGCTGCTCCGGAAGTTATCAGGCAGGAAGCCCATGCCATGATCCGGGCTTTCGGGCCGAACCATATTGTCAATTTGGGGCATGGTGTTTATCCGGACACCCCCTTGGAGAACGTAAGGCATTTTGTGAATGCCGTGAAAGGTGAGCGGTACTGAGCAATGGGCTGAGTGTTGGTGGTATGCGGAGGGATGGGTTTGGTTAACCCTAAACACTGAGGCACAAAATTTTTAACTTTACCCATTATCCCGCCAGGATGAAAAGCTTCATCCTAAACACATTATCATGAAGCCCATAGCCACCTTTTTTTTTGTTGTAGGCAGTGTATTCTTTTCACTTTTATCCTTTATAAATCCGGGTATGCAAATAGAAGCCTTTGAGTATTTAATGCCAATTGACTTAGAATTAGATACAGTGCCTGATCAATCGGAAAGTAGCTCATTTAAAGGAAATGTAGATAGTATCCTGGCACGCATTGCGAAGAACATGGTGTTGGTTGAAGGTGGTACGTTTATGATGGGCTGTACGAGTGAGCAGGGAGGAGATTGTTTTGATCATGAAAATCCAACGCATCAGGTGACTGTAAGTAGTTTTTACATGAGTAAGTATGAATTTACACAGGAAGAGTTGCACGTTGTCATGGGCTATAACTATAATATATCATGTGCTGAATGTCCTGTAAAGTATGTTAGCTGGCTTGATGTACAAGAGATTATCGCGAAGTTGAATGAGATGACGGGCAAGCGATTTCGTTTACCGACGGAGGCAGAATGGGAGTATGCTGCGCGTGGCGGCAATATTAGCCGGGGTTTTAAATACAGTGGAGGCAATGAAATTGACAGTGTAGCGTGGTATCTCGGTAACAGAAGTAGCAAGACGCATCCTGTAGGAGGAAAGCATCCGAATGAATTGGGTTTGTATGATATGAGTGGCAATGTTCAGGAGTGGGTATCGGACTGGTATGGTTCATACAGTGCCGGGGCTAAAACGAACCCTATTGGGTCTGCTAATGGCAAATCTCGCATTTTTCGCGGCGGCAGCTGGAACAATAGTGCGCGGAGCGTTCGGGTGACTCACCGCAGTCATGCTGGTCTCTACTACAACCACTACGACCTCGGCTTCAGGCTGGCTATGGATGTTGAATAATTAAATATAATATTCCTTAGTGCTCAAATCATATTACTTGTTGAAAGTATGAGTTATCCGTCAGCAATGATCCCTTTCTAGTAGTAACAATAAAGCAATAAAGCAGCGTCATAGAGAGAAAGTACTCACTCCCACTCACTCCGCTCAATCACTTTATCCCAGAGCATATTGCCATCAGCATCGTAAACATGCAGATGCAGACGACGGTCCAGGCGCGGGCCTTCAACATCTATAATGCCAAAATTCCTTTGAGTTACGATGGTGCCATCCACCCTGAAGTTATTGGGCTCTTCGGCAATATTTCTGCTGGTTGGGCCGGCAGTAAGGGGTGAAAGGGTAAGATCGTAGAAAAACCATCCGTTTTCGCTTTCGAACCGGCTTAACTCACTGTGGTGGCGGTCGCCGGTAATGAAGATGAGACCGCGGATGTCTTCGTTTTCCAGACGCTCAAGAAGGTAAGCTCTTTCTTCGTAATGGATATGGGCGTAATTTTCAAATACCGGGGCATCACTGGCAAACTGACCGCCCAGCAACACCATTTTAAAGGGGGCTCTGCTAAAGCTCAGGGCCTCAACCAGCCAGTCGAGCTGCTCCCGGCCAAGCAGCGTATGCTCACAGGTCTTACAGCGGTTTGGGCTCCGGAAGTAGCGATTGTCCAGCATGAAAAACTCAATATCCTGAAACTGAAAATAATTGGTAATCCCGTTCAGGCCTTCTACGCTTTGCCGCGGATTGGCCCAAAACTGATCGAAAACCCTCCGGGCCATATCCTTATAAGCAAAGGAACGGTCAGAGTCGTTGGGGCCGTAGTCGTGGTCATCCCAAATGGCATAGTGATGCGCTGAGGCCAGTAATGGCTGCAACTCAGGAAGGCTGCGGGTATGCGTGTAGCGATGTTGCATGCCGGTGACCGAATTCCAGTCTGCCGGTCTGAAGTAGGTATTGTCGCCCAACCAAAGCATCAGGTCAGGTTGCATGGCATGGATATGCGTAAAAATCTGGTAATCGCCGCCATAGGGCCTCCCGGGCCGGTCGTACGGGGGTTCGTTCACGTAGGTGCAACTGCCTGCAGCAATGCGGAAAGCCGGCGGATCTGTTTTAAATTGCCAGTCGGCCTGGGCGGTAAACCTAGTTTCATACGGCAATTCGACCCGCTCTCCGTCAATCAGCAGGTGGTACTCGTAAGATTTTCCCGGCATGATATTGTTGAGAACAACAGTGGCTGTAAATGCTTCATCAGCCACGGTCATCACAGGCGGAGACGCGAAATCCATGCCTGCACTGTCCGTCATACTGTATTCGAAAGCCACGGTGGCCTGGCCGGCAGTTTGCACCCACAGGGCCACTTCGCGGAGTTCATTGTAGCCCATCATAGGGCCTGACTGCAACAGCGGGTGCTGGGAAAAAACCGGGGAAGCTCCGCACAACAGGAGAATTATTGCAATGAGTCGGATATTATTCATAGCTCTTTGTTTAAGCCATGAAGGTAGACAATCGGGGAAAATTTCCCTGCCCCGATGCTAAAAGTTGTACCCCGAGAGGGAGTCGTTCCGTGGGAAGCGCAGTTAAAGCAGCCGCTTATGAAGGGATGAAGCTGCTTTGGGTACACTGTCAAGAAAACAAAAAGATATCCCAAAAAATAACACGAACCATGACCAGCAAGGTGCGTTAATACCGAGGGGAAGCAAGTGTTTCAGGCAGACAATTGATATTCAAACTGCTGACCATAAAATTTTTACAAAAAAGGATGGAGTTTTTTTTATTTCGGGGAAAGTTGTACTTTTGCAGTCGATTTTTTCGGCCGGGTAGCTCAACTGGATAGAGCATCTGACTACGGATCAGAAGGTTGAGGGTTCGAATCCTTCCCCGGTCACCAATAATTTACGTGACATTAAGCCATACAGATCATGTCGAGAATTTGTGATTTAACAGGAAGAAAGCCGGTAACCGGTAATAAGGTGTCGCATTCCAACCGCAAAACGCGTCGTTGGTTTGTACCCAATATTCACAAGAAGAGTTTTTACATACCCGAGGAAGACCGCTGGGTAACGCTTCGCGTATCGGCCAAGGCCATCAAGACCATTAACAAACTGGGTATTTACACGTATTTGCGCAGGCTTGACAAAGCCGGTGTACAGACGGGAGTAAAACTTGCAAAATAACTAATTATCATGGCAAAGAAGAGCAAAGGAAACAGGCTTCAGATCATATTGGAGTGCACAGAGCACAAACAAAGCGGAATGCCCGGCACATCGCGTTACATCACCGAGAAGAACAGGAAAAACACACCTGATCGCCTCGAGCTGAAAAAGTACAATCCCATTTTACGCAAAATGACTGTACACCGCGAGATTAAGTAAACTATTGACAAATTAGAACAAGATTGAATCATGGCCAAGAAAGTATCAAAAAACGCTAAAGTTTCACAAAGGGCTGCCAATGTGGGCTCAGGAAAAGACCATGTAAAGGTGGTGAAAAGCGTGAAGGACCCCGTTACGGGTAAAATTTCCTATCAGGAATTGATCATCCACAAGGACAAGGTAAAAGACTTTTTCGCACAGAAAAACTAAGATCAGCCATGGCATGGCCGGCTGTATGTAATATTCTGAAAGGCTTTCCCTGTATCGGCAGAGGAAGGCCTTTTGTTTTTTCAACCTGGTAAAACCGGACACCTAAGTGAGCTTTTTTAAACGATTTTTTACCCAAGAGAAAAAAGAGGATCTGGATAAGGGCCTTGAAAAAACCAAGACCTCGTTTTTTGACAAGATTTCACGCGCTGTTGCCGGAAAAGACAAGGTTGACGATGAAGTAATCGACGAGCTGGAGGCGGTGCTTATCTCTTCAGATGTAGGCCTGGCCACCACCATCAAAATTGTGGAGCGTATCGAAGCCAGGGTTGCCCGCGACAAGTATATCAACATGAACGAATTGCGCACCATTCTGCGCGAAGAGATTGTGGCTTTGCTCGGCGAAACCCATCACACCCCTGTAGAGGATTATTTGCCCGATACCGATGCCCGGCCGTATGTGATAATGGTGGTTGGTGTAAACGGCGTAGGCAAAACAACCACTATTGGTAAACTGGCACACCAGTTTCGAAGCCGGGGCAAGAAAGTTGTGTTGGGGGCAGCCGATACCTTCAGGGCTGCAGCCGTTGATCAACTCAAAATATGGGCCGACCGCACGGGGGCTGATTTCTATTCGAAAGGAATGCATGCCGACCCTGCATCCGTGGCTTATGAAACGGTGGATTATGCCGTAAGGAATAATATGGATATTGCCATTATCGACACGGCAGGCCGGCTCCACAACAAAGTGAATCTGATGAACGAGTTATCCAAGATCAAGCGATCCATGGATAAGCGATTGCCGGGCACGCCGCACGAAGTATTACTGGTGCTGGATGCTTCCACCGGTCAGAACGCCATTGAACAATGCAAGCAGTTCACCCTGGCTACCGAAGTAACCAGTCTGGCCCTGACCAAGCTGGATGGAACGGCAAAGGGCGGAGTGGCTATCGGCATTTCAGACCAGTTCGGTATACCCATAAAATATATCGGAGTGGGCGAAGCCATGGACAAACTGCAATTGTTCAATAAGAAAGCCTTTGTGGAATCGTTATTCGAGGGTGCCAGTATTTAGACGATCATGAACACGTTTACCGGAATACGTATCATTGCCCTGAGCGCTGCAGTGGTACTGCTTCTGGCTCAAATGCTGCTCAAAGCCTGGCCTTCCGCTGCCGAGGCATATTTATCAGGCGTATATCCTTATCTGATTCGAACTTTGCTGGGGTTTTTCACATGGATGCCCTTTCCTGTTGTTTATATCAGTTTGTTGGTGCTGATGTTTTTTCTGTTCAACGGGATTCGTTTGGCCGTTAAAGGCGCTGCTCATCCTATGGCGGCAACAGGACGGCTGGCTTTGCACATAGCTACCGTGTTATTTGTACTGGCTGGAATATTCAGTGTTTTGTGGGGGTACAATTATACGGCCGGCGGTATAGAGGAACGCCTTAATTTGCCTGAAACCGAACCGGACATAGCGGTTTTGAAAGCTGAATTTCTGCATTCGGTGGAACTGGCTCAGCGATACCGGTACAGAATGGATACTTCCCTGATTGACGCTGTGCCGGATTTCTGGCAATTACATCAGGAGCTTCAACAGGAGATGAAAATACAATTGCCGCTGGCGGGATATCCGGTATTGCGCAATTTGCCGGTGAAGCCCTTGTATCCGAAAGGGCTAATGCTTCGTCTGTCGGCAGCAGGTTTTTATTGCCCCTGGGCCGGAGAAGGATATATTGACCCCGCACTTCATCCCCTTCAGGTGCCGTTTACCATGGCTCACGAAATGGCTCATGTGGCCGGGATCACGGATGAGGGAGAAGCCAATCTGATGGCCTGGCTGGTGTGCCGCAGTCATCCGCAGTATTTTGTGCGTTATAGCGGCGAATTGGCTTACCTCAGGTACCTGCTTCGCAATTTCAGGCAATATGACCGGGAAGTTCACAGTGAGGTTGTCGCTTCATTGCCCGATGAGATCAGGGGTGATATTCAAGCGATATATGAACGGATGCAACAGTATCCCGACTTTTTTCCCCGGTCCAGAGAAATTGTTTACGAGCGTTATCTGAGGGTGCAAGGGATAGAGGAAGGTCTGGAAAGTTACCATCGCATGGTTGAGTTGGTGATCCGCTGGAAACTACTGCATCAGTCAGAGCTGCCATAAAGAACAACGATGGATGAAATCAGTGGAAGTTTTATTACAACCCTGATCCTTTGTACCGGTAGTTGTGTGGCCGGCAATCCGCGATTGTGTTTGACAATGTTACCTGTCAGCTACTTTCCTTCACCGGGCACAAAATGATCATCACAAAAAAGATTAAAACCGGTTTTTGTTGGCAAAAGCTACCAATGAAAGCATAACCGGTACTTCAACCAATACCCCCACCACGGTTACCAGTGCCGCAGGAGATTGCAGTCCAAACAGTGCAATGGCCACCGCAACAGCAAGCTCAAAAAAATTGCTTGCACTAATAAGTGCAGCCGGGGCACAAACATTGTGTTGCAACCTGAGCTTCAGGCCTGCTTGCCAGGCCAGAAAAAAAATGAAGTAAGTCTGGATAATCAGCGGAATGGCCACCAGCACTATAATGAGGGGATTATTGAGAATATTGGTTCCCTGAAAGGCAAAAAGCAGGATAAGCATTAGCAACAGAGCAATAATAGACAACGGCTTAAACTTGGGTAAAAAGCTTTGAGTGAACCACTGATCACCATATTTATTGATCAGAATACGGTTGGTAATATACCCGGCAACAAGCGGTATAAGAACAAATACGAGCACACTGGTAATCAAAGTGTTATAGGGAATTGTAATGTCGGTGATCCCCAAAAGTAACCCCACTATGGGTACAAACGCCACAAGCAGAATGAGGTCGTTAACCGACACCTGTACCAAAGTATAATTAGGATCTCCATGAGTGAGGTAAGACCACACAAAAACCATGGCAGTGCAAGGCGCAGCACCTAAAATAATAGCCCCGGCAATGTATTCTCCAACCATATCCGGACTGACCCAGGCATGATAAAGGTGTTCAAAAAATATCCATGCAAAAAATGCCATGCTGAATGGTTTGACCAACCAGTTGACAATGACGGTAAGTATTATTCCTCGGGGCTTTTTTCCAACATTGCGAATACTGCCAAAATCAACCTGCATCATCATTGGATTAATCATCATCCATATCAGGATGGCCACCGGAATATTCACACTGTAGATTTCTAATCTGCTCAATATTTTGATCGCATCTCCGGTAAGATAACTGATGAGAATACCGGCTCCGATACATATGGCAACCCACAGTGTCAGGTACCTTTCGAAAAATCCTATCTGACGGGAAGTCTCAGACATGTACAAAAAAATTTCAGTGAATCAAATGCCGGCAGGAACTTGATCTCAGGGTTACAGATAAACTAAAATGTACGCAGCTCAGTATCGTAAAATTTCCTGAATGCAACGGCAATTTCGTCCCGAACGCGGAGATACTCGCTCCGTATAAACTCTTTTGAGCCCCGGGCGTCAGAAGGGTCATCAAATCCGATATGCAGTCTTTGCTTGACCTTGCCACTAAAAGTCGGACAAGTTTCATCGGCTTCACCGCATACAGTAATAACGTAGTCCCAACTTTCGTACAGGTATTTTTCAACAGGATCGCTGGTATGGTGACTGATATCAATGCCGGCTTCCTTCATCACTTCTGCAGCCATGGGGTTGACGACACCGGCAGCATGAGTTCCTGCCGAGCGGACTATGAGATTGCTGTCGAAAGATTGTAAATAGCCGTGTGCCATCTGGCTTCTACAGCTGTTGCCTGTACAGAGAATCAGTATTTTTTTCATGACATTTGAATGACTTCACCGGATCGGATAACCGGGGTCCGGTATGGTAATGAAATGAAAAGAAAGGGCTGATGCAAAATCAGCCCTGTTTTTTTAAGAGCCCGTTATGTGATGTTCAGCAACATCCGTTTCCCGGTTCACACACCGGCTTTTCAGCATACAACGTAATGCTCAGAATGCGTGTGCCTTCCTTTTTCCAGGCTCCAACCTCATCATGGCTCAGGTGATTCATTAAAATATCGTCCGGAATGATAATGGGCTTTACTTTTTGCACCTTGACGTTGTGGAATCCCAGCCGGTTAACAATGTCGATGTATTCGCTTTTTTGCATGGCACCGGCTACGCATCCTGCATACATTTCAGCAGCCTGTTGCAGTCCCGGAGCCAGTTCTCCTTCCAGTACCACATCAGATATGGAAAAATGACCACCCGGCCGCAGAATGCGCAAAATTTCACTGAATGCCTTTTGCTTATCCGGAACCAGATTCAGCACACAGTTGCTCACCACCACATCGGCACTGTTGGCTGCCATGGGTATGTTCTCAATGTCGCCCCGGCGGAATTCGACATTGTTAAAGCCCAGCTTATCGGCATTTTCCCGGGCTTTTTCAATCATGGCATCCGTAAAATCTATTCCAATTACCTTGCCTTCAGAACCGGTTTCGGCCCGGGCTATAAAACAATCGTTTCCTGCACCGCTGCCCAGGTCAACAACCGTATTTCCGGGTTTAATGCAGGCATACTGCGTAGGCAAACCGCAGCCTAACCCCAGATCGGCATCGGGTTGATATCCCTCAAGGGTGGTGTAGTCGTCATTCATGATATTGTACACTTCGGTACTGCAACCACCGGCACCACAGCATGATGCAGCATTGGTTTCTTTACTTTGACCGGCTATTTCAGCGTATTTGCTTCGCACCAGTTCCTTGATCTGTTCACTTGTTTGCATGATGGTGTTGTTTTTAGAATTAAGAATGAAATTAACAGCATGTGGCATCCTTCATTCCGGCTATCAGATCAGTGAGGTAGTTCCCCAGCTCGCGAAGTGATACGGGGTTGATGCAGTAGCAAACGGCATTGCCTTCTATTGTCCCCTGTATAAGCCCCGCTTCTTTCAGCTTTTTTAAATGCTGAGATACTGTGGGTTGTGAAAGCGGTAGTTCGTTCACCAGATCACCGCAAATGCAGGCATTCACCCTGAGCAGGTGCTCCATAATGGCAATGCGTGCCGGATGACCCAATGCCGATGCATAGCCGGCTATCCTGTTCTGATGCTCGGTGTAATGTTCGGTCTTCGTAGCGCCCATGATTATTGTTTTAAAATAATATTGCAATATTACGATGAAGAAAATTAACGGACAAATTTCCGGCGATATTTTTTTAGTGATGGTCAAATTTAAGGGCATATCTTATTCGGTTTCAAATGGGATTGTTTTGGGGGATGAATAACATTTTGTGATTATTGAAAGTTACTTACATGGTGATTGGCCACAACTACGAGGCCCGGCAAATGGAGGAGGATGTCACTCAACACTAAACTGTACATGGTTATACGCATCATTAATCTGTTGTTATTTGCCGCGGTAGTCAGCCTGATGTCCACATCCTGCAAGCGTGATACTGACTTTTCCCGGCTCAAGGCTGATGACTGGAACCCTGAATGGGCCATACCGCTGATTACAGCTTCTTACGGCATTGAAGAATTGCTCACTGACCTCGATGATCCCGATCAGTTGCTGGTTACCGATCCATTAACCGGCCTGGTATCGGTTGTGTATAAGGGAAAGTTGTTGTCTTTTGCTCCAGAGGAGTTTTTATCGCTGCCCAATCAATCCTTTTCAGGCGGATACCAGCTCAATACCGGTGAAGCTGTTGAACTGATGGCCGGAATTACGGTTACGATTCAGGAAACGGTGTTTTTGCCGGTTGCACTCGACAATGAAATGTGGCTTGATGAGCTGTTGTTTAAGTCGGGTCAGTTCATGATCAATATTCAGAGTGACTTCCCCGTCAGTATCACCGGGCAACTTGTGTTTCCAGGTTTGTTGCACAATCAGCAGTCTTACACTATCCCCATCGAACTGGATGGTACGGCAGCGGTGCCCGTAACTTCAGCCCATCAGCAGAATCTGGCCGGTATGTTGCTTACCACGGCAAGTGATAAAACCGTGGAAGTGCGCACCACGCTTACCTTCCATGCAAGCCAGAACGTTACGCTGACCGGAAATGAACAGATCAGTTATCAAATGCAGTGGAACCAGATCGGTTTCAGCCACGTCAAGGGTTATTTTGGTACGCGGAGCCTGATGTATGACAGGGATACCGTACACCTTACCATATTTAACAAGATCGAAACAGGGTTTTTCCAGTTCACCGATCCCCGGATTCATGTTTCTATTGACAATTCGTTTGGTATTCCGGCTAACATTCATGTTGAACAGCTTTTGTCAGTGAATACCATCACCATGCAGGAAAGTGAGTTGCTGCTGGAGGCTTTTGAAAATCCTTTTCCCATTGCCTTTCCTTCTCAATTAGACCAAACGGCCAATACTCATGTGCTGATCAATAACGAGAACTCTAACTTACAGGAACTCACCAATTCATCGCCAAAATTCATGGTTGCTGAGTTTTCCGGAACGGTCAATCCGATGGGAACACCGGTAACGCAAAACTTTGTAACGGATGCGAGCAGCCTGACTGTTGATCTGGAAGTGGAGTTGCCCTTGGAAGGTTATGCCTATGATTTTGTGATTCGCGACACGGGTTCCGTCAATATCGACCGGCAAGTGGATCACATTGAATCCCTCATGTTCAGGCTCAATTTTACCAATGGCTTCCCCATAGATTTTACTGCTCAGGTGTATTTTTACGATCAGCAGTTTCAGTTGATCGATTCTCTTTTGCATGACAGCCAAAGCGGCATCATCCTATCGGCACCTACTGATGCAGAAGGCAGGGTAACACAAAGTGTCAATACAATATCCGACATTGAGCTGGATGTCCATCGCGCAGCGGCTTTAAAAGATGCCCGGTATCTGGTGTTTTACGGAAAAGCGGAAACCCGGAACGCTCTGGCTCAGCCTCCACATATTGTACGACTCTATGAGGACTACAGGATGGATTTGAAAATTGGCATGATGATCAAGGCTAAAGTTATTTTTTAACCTGAATTCAGGCTTTATGTATTTTTATGGATACCTCTTTGTTTGTTTAGAAAGTTTCGTGCTTACAGCATCGATCTGATTCCACAGCCTGCCAAAACCAACCTTAGCGGCATGTTTTTAGTGGACTGTAACCAGAACTTGTCAAATATGCGACCAACTGCCATTTACCCCATCATTATACTTGCCTTTCTTTGTACAGGCTCGTGGGCACAAAGTAACCACAGCTTGTTTTTTATGGATCACCTTCCGCAATCAGTAACTGTACTGCCGACCTATGAAGCCGATCATCGCATTCACCTGGGGATACCACTGCTGTCATCGTCCAATGCTTACCTGCTCAACAGCGGATTCCGATACCGGGATTTTATCAGCCGTACATCCGGCGACTCGCTGGAACTCAACATGGCCCGGGGAATTGCGCGCATGAAACCCCGCAACTACTTTTCTGCGGGATACCGGACAGATTGGATACGGCTGGGTTTACAAACAGGCAGGGGTTACTTCTCTTTGAATATCAGTGAGTACGTGCAGCAGGAATTTCACTACCCGCGTGGATTTTTTGAGTTGTTATGGCATGGCAATGCAGCTTTTCTCGGTCAGCGTATCAACATGGATGGAATGGCCATCCATTTTATGCACTACCGGGAGATGGCTCTGGGTTATTCACAGCGGCACAGTGACGAGTTACACTGGGGCGTTCGGTTGAAATACCTTTCAGGAGTAGCCAATGTCCATACCTTTCACAGTCAATTGGGCCTGACCACCGACGAAGTCACCTTTGCCCTGATTGCCGACGGCAGTATGGATATCAGGTCATCGGGAATTTACCGGTTTATTGACAATGAACAGGATGTTTCGGCAGCTGGCTACCTGTTTCGCTTCAATAACCCGGGTGCCGCCCTTGATGCCGGTGTTAAGTACCTCATTGACTCCCGGCTCACTCTTCAGGCTGCTATCACTGATCTGGGTTTTATCTGGTGGAATCACGATGTGCGGAACTACGCTCAGGATCAATTTTCCATTGAGTTCAGCGGTATACATGCCAACGACTTTTTCAGGCTGAGCGGACAGGGTGAACCCTCATTTCATTTTGATGAAGAAAGCTTTGATGTACTGCTTGATTCCCTGGCTGAGGTGTTTGCCCTCGAGGAAAATTCACGGCCATACACTACGGCAGCACCTTTGACATTGCGCATTGGAGCCGGGTATGAAATTTTGCCCGGGCACGATGTGGGCATCATTACGGAACATCGCTTATTGCCATACGGATACCGCCCATCGCTGGCACTGGGCTATACCTGGCGGTTCAGACACTTTTTTGCCCTGCATGCCAACTATGCCTGGACTCACTGGGAAAGTGTCAATTTCGGTTTGGGCATGTCGGCCAGATTGGGGCCGGTTCAGGTATACGCATTTTCAGACAATATCACCGGGGTTTTAGCTCCACTGCACACCCGCCACGTACATGCTCAGATTGGAGTAAACCTGTTGTTCGGCAGGGCGGGGAGTCAGTCAGAGTGATGAGCTGCTTCCAGCTCTTTGGCCAGGGTAATGAGCCTCAAAACCGTTTTCATGTTTCGGGTAGTGGCTTTTACTTTCAGCTTGCTTTCAAAAAAGTTGTTGTTTAAGCGCGATTTACCGTATCCTTTCGGTGAATGCATGTACAAAATGTTATCCACCAAAAAATACTCCTCAGGGCTAAAATCTGTCTTACTTAACGCTGCAATCTTCTTTTCATCGGGTGTTTCGGCTAAAAAAACAAAATAGCTGTTTTGTTCCCTGGCAGGATCCGTTTTTCTGAAAGGATTGTTCTCCACTGACTCTTTGAGTTCGCGGAGTGTCAATGGCACAATGCTCACCTCAAACCCGAAAACCCGCTTGATCATGTTGCCCACCATGCCGGCAACCTCTGCACCGGAATGTTGCCTGCTTACCAGCAGCAGGTTTCCGCTTTGGATGTAGGTAACCACGGAGCTAAAGCCCAGCTTTTCTGTTTCTGCCCGGAGTTCGGCCATGTTGATTTTCTTTTGTCCGCTTACATTGATGCCGCGTAACAGCAGGATGTGAACCATGTTGAATGAGTTGGAGTCCGCATAAATGTAAACAATTTTTCCATCTGAAAAACGGCAAATCTGCATGTTGTCTTCTCATAGTATTTGCAGTTGAAATGCGGGCTAAAACAAATGGCTGTGCCGGAGGTTTTAAAAGTACCCCTAACCCAAACAACACATTATGCATGAGAGATTCATCTGGCTGCTCATTACCCTTTTTTCAACTTCTTTATGGTTTACATCCTGTACCGGCAATGATGAATTGGATGATCCGGAAAGCAATGCCATTGCAGAGGTGATTGCCGGTAACACCGGCCTCAGCACACTGGCCGATGCACTGGCCAGAGCCGAGCTCACCGAAATGCTGACCGACGACGGCCCATTTACCTTTTTTGCCCCCAGTAATGCTGCTTTCGACAATTTTTTATCGGGAGCGGGTTTCAGCAGTCCGGATGAGATTCCGACGGATGTTCTCAAAAGGGTTTTACTGAATCACGTTATCAGCGGCCGGGTCAGTGCGTCTGAGTTCAGCACCGGTTACATCAGCACAATGGCGCATTACGGAAGCAACGGGCAGCAGCTCAGTATGTTTGTGAACACTGCCGAAGGTGTGGAGCTCAATGGAACTGCACGCGTAAGCCAAGCCGATGTGGAAGCGGACAATGGTGTGATACATATAGTGGATGCGTTAATTGGCCTGCCTGTGGTGGCTGCATTGGTCACTGCCGATCCGGCATTGGAGACCTTGTTGGCAGCCTTGACTGACAGCCGTTTGCCCAACAATTATGCTGAAGTATTGAGTGAAAGCGGCCCCTTCACCTTGTTTGCACCGGATAATGATGCTTTTGCGGCATTGTTCGCAGAGTTGGGTGTCAATGGACCGGAGGAAGTGCATCCGGTTTTGCTTGAACAGGTACTGCTTTACCATGTTGCGGGCGGTGCCAATATCAGGTCAGAGGACCTGGTGGGCGGTATGACTATACAAACCTTGCAGGGAACTGATTTTGCCGTAAATTCCGGCACTGAAATTACGCTAACTGATGGCGAGGGCAATATTGTTACGGTCTTATTCACCGACGTACAGGCAGCCAATGGAGTTGTACATCTCATTGACCGCGTATTAATGCCACTGACAGAGTAAAAACTTACTCCGCCGTAAATTGGGTTTAACCCCATCAGTACCAAATGGGTGTCGGGCTTTAGTTTTACACCACAAAGTTGACCATTCTGCCCGGAACTACGATCACTTTCTTCACCGGTTTACCCTCCAGCCATTTGTCGAGCTCTTTGAGTTGAGCGGCCGCTTCGCTGATTTGCTGAACGGAAGCCTCTGCAGGAAAGGAATGGGTCATGCGTTTCTTGCCATTGATGCAAATGGGGTATTCCACGCTGTCTTCTTTCAGGTATTGCTCATCCCATTCAGGCATCACTGAGCGGTGTATACTGCTTTGGTGTCCGGCTTTGTTCCAAAGTTCCTCGGTAATGTGAGGTGCAAAGGGTGCCAGACACACCAGCAAGGGCTCAAGAATACTGCGCTTGTTGCAGTTCAGGCGTTTTAGCTCGGTAGTAGCCACCATAAAGGCACTGACGCAGGTATTGAAAGCCAGCCTGTCAATATCAGTACGGACTTTTTTGACGAGCTCGTGAAGCACCTTCAGCTCTTCGCGGGTTGGCGTTTCTTCAGTCAGCTCAAAAGAGGCAGACGCTTCGTTGAAAAACAGAC
>JBJHCA010000011.1:43094-55473 GCA_050485785.1 Saprospiraceae bacterium
AAACAGACCCCAAAACCGCCGCAGAAATTTAAATACGCCCTCAATCCCTTTTGTTTCCCAGGGCTTGGACTGTTCTAGGGGGCCCAGGAACATTTCGTACATCCTGAAGCAATCTGCACCGTACCGGGCTACAATGTCATCGGGGTTAACGGTATTGTATTTGGATTTGGACATTTTCTCCACTTCAGAACTCAACCGGATCCCTGCTTCCTTTCCGGGCCGTTCTTCCCACAGGTCTACAACGGATTCGTCAATGCCGTCAAATCGTCGCGATTCCTGTTTGAGTTGTGCAAAAGACGTTCGGGTCAGATAGTCATCGCGGTCAGCCATGTTTACGGGAACGTGCAGTGCTCTGTTTCGTCCGTCCTGCTCAAAACGCAGAAAGAGACTTCTGCCCTGGATCATGCCCTGATTAACCAGTTTTTTAAAGGGTTCTTCAGTGGGAACCATGTCTATATCGTATAGGAATTTGTGCCACGTGCGGGCATACAGTAAATGCCCTACGGCATGCTCAGCCCCGCCGATGTAAAGGTCTACATCTTGCCAATAGCGGATGGCTTCACGGCCGGCCGGGGCTTCTGTATTGGATGGATCCATAAATCGGATAAAATACCAGCTCGATCCGGCAAAGCCGGGCATGGTGTCGGTTTCGCGGGTGAATCCCGGCTGGTAATTCACCCAATTTTCAGCCCGGTGCAGGGGTGACCGTCCGTCTTTGGAGGGCTCAAAGTTGTCCAGATAGGGCAACTCCACGGGAAGTTCCCCATCAGGGAGCAACTCCGGCAGTCCGCCTTCATCATACACCACGGGAAAAGGCTCGCCCCAGTAACGCTGGCGACTGAAATTGGCATCCCTCAGTTTGAAATTGATCCTGCGCCGGCCTAGTTTTTTTTCTTCCACAGCCTTGATGGCTGCTTCAATGGCTTCAGGTACTTCAAGGCCATTCAAAAAACCGCTTTTGATCATTACACCAACTTTATCCTCACGGGAGGCATCCGGGTTGTTACTTCGGTCAATGATCTCCGTTATCGGTAGCGCAAAATGTGTGGCAAATGCGTGATCGCGCTCATCATCGGCCGGCACGGCCATTATGGCTCCGGTGCCGTAATCCTTCAGCACATAATCCGCAATCCATACAGGTATCGGCTCCCCGGTAAACGGATGAAGAGCGTAAGCGCCCGTAAATTCACCGCTAATCTTGCCGGCATCGGCCACGCGCTCTCTTTCGCTGCGTTGCCGGGTGTAGGCAATGTACTGTTGTATAGCATTTTGTTGTTCCGGGGTCGTTATCCTGAGTGTAAGATCGTGTTCCGGAGCCAGTACCATGAATGTAACTCCAAAAATGGTATCTGGTCGTGTAGTGAACACTTCAATGGTTTCAGGCTGCCCCTGCAGTGCAAAGTGCAGGGTACAGCCCTCTGAACGGCCAATCCAGTTTTCCTGCATGAGCTTCAGCGATTCAGGCCAGTCCACGGTTTTTAATCCTTCCAGCAGACGTTCTGCATAAGCTGTGGTACGTAGTGACCACTGCAGCATGGGTTTTTTAACCACCGGATAGCCGCCGCGTTCCGACAGCCCGTCCTTAACTTCATCGTTAGCCAGTACGGTTCCCAGTTCTTCACACCAGTTCACAAATTGTTCCCTTCGGTACATCAGACGGTAATTCATCAACACTTCATTGCGCTGTGCACGGTTGAAAAATGCCCAGTCGGCAGCGGTGAAGTCAAGCACTGCACTGCAGGCTGCGTCAATGTCCCGGGTACCGTTTTGTTCAAAATGCTTCATCAGTTCACTCACCGGCCTTGCTTTACGGCTGGTGTTGCAGTAGTAATGGTCGTACATCCGGCAAAAAATCCACTGTGTCCACCGGTAGTAGTTCGGATCGGAAGTTTTTACCTCCCTGCTCCAGTCATAGCTAAATCCCAGCTGATTAAGTTGATTCCTGAAGGTGTTGATATTTTGATCGGTGGAGCGGGCGGGATGCACACCCATTTGCACGGCATACTGCTCTGCAGGCAGGCCAAAGGCATCGTAACCCATGGGATGGAGTACGTTGTAGCCACACAGACGTTTATATCGCGATACGATATCGCTGGCTATATAACCCAGCGGGTGACCTACATGCAGGCCCGCACCCGAGGGATAGGGAAACATATCGAGTACGTAGTATTTCGGCCGGTCACTGTGATGACTCACCTTGTACAACCCGGAATTTTCCCAGGATTTCTGCCATTTGGGTTCTATGTCCCCGGGCTCGTAACGCATAGCCGAATGTGTTGTTAATTAAGGCGGCAAAAATAGAAAATTATCGCATTGCGCAGGTTGCATTTCAATCTTGTCCTTCCATGGTAATCTCTTTAACTTCATATGGCAGCATGCATATAACCGGATATAGGTAGCCAACTTTTATGCTCCACATGGCCAGTTCTGGCAATCTGACTTCACCTGTAATTTTTGAAAGTATGCAGTGAATGTCCGGATTACTGACATAATGAGTTTTGTGGTATGTTTCAGGTTGATATCTTTTTGTGCTCGCCCTTCGGGCTCACAAAAGGTTTTGGTTCCGGGGGAAGGGTCATCAAATTTGGCTCTTTGTTGAACGGCGGACTTGATTTTGTAAGTGATAGAATGCCGGGGGGGTGGGTGTTTTGTTTGTTTATATATGCTGCAATTTTTTGCAATAGGTTTAGATTGCCTTGAGTTTTAACATCTTTTTCCAGTGATATAGGAGAAAATCTTTCTATATTGCCGTAGATATCTTTTAGGATTCCTGTCATCAGTATGAATTTTACTGAGCCTGCAGTTAAATTTTATGATGGATTTATTTTTACCCGATCCCCAGACAAATTGTGAACTACGGCGATACAGGTCCCGTCCATTACCGGCCGGGATTTACCTGTATCAATTGACGAGCGGTAGCCAAACATTGGCTTCCGGCAGATTGACCATAATTAAGTAATAGTGCCATGAAAAGTTTTTCTTGTTTGGTCATATTTTTGCTGGGCTGCTTAGCCATTGCTGAAAGTACTGCACAGCCGTTTACACTGGATCAGAACTAGCAGATCGTTGATTTCCCTCCCCATTACTTCAGGCAACCACTAAGTATGTATTTTGAAGACAATGGTAAAGCCATGATATGGGGAACTATTCCTACTTCCACGTATCCTTCCAGATCCATGGCGCGATTTTTCCTGGAAAGCGGAGAGATTGATCACTCGTATCAATACATACCCGATGCAACATTATATAATGCTTATATGTATGATAGTGTGTACTATATAAGTGTATCAGTTTTCCGGAAAAGAGATTATTTTGGAAATGGAGATTCGATTTTTGCTGCAAACTTTTTTGGATCCATAGGCTCCAATACTGCCGGAAAGGGCGGCGGGCGCTATTTTTACAGGTATCCGGATGGGCGAATGCTGCTGGCATGCAGCTATCCCTGCCAGGGATTGTTGTTTAAGCCCGATGAGCATCAATCCCCATTCAGGATACTACCCAGCGGCATGGTGGATTCGAGCTTCAATAAAATCAGTGATGGAAATGAATGGGGAGTGATACCCTATGATGATTTCCGGTTGCTCATTTATGGTCTGTTTATGCATTATGACAGCGTACCCATGCTGGGCATTGCCCGCATAGATACGGCCGGCCATCTGGATACAAGCTTTCACAGTGTTTTTGAGTTTCCATCCACGGTACCTTTAGGCCATAATTTTGTTGATGATCAGGACAGGATAATGGTGATGGGTGAATTATACGTTATGGGGAATGATACCCTGTTTACACTGTTAAGGTTACTGCCCGATGGAAGTATTGATGATTCATTCAGAAAGATCCCCAGGTATCCTGGAGAATCTGTTCACGCTTTAGCACCTACACCTGACGGGGGATATTTGATAGGTGGCGCATTTTCAGCAATTCATGGTGTACCGCGGGGTCGCATAGCCAAGATAGACAGTATGGGCAATCTTGAAGAGGAAAACTTTGCAGGGGCCGGCCTATTGCACATGCCTACACAAGTGGATCCCCTTGAATGGACCATTGTGTACAATATAGTGTATCATGCCCAGCAAGTTCACTACTATGTGATTGGTAGATTTAATCAATATGACGGAATGCCGGTATCGAAAATAATTCGGTTTTCCGGTTTATACACGAGTACAACATCCCAGGAGCAAGAAAATCTACCTTTCACCCTCTACCCCAATCCCGCTACCGGCACGGTAAATTTGCAGCTACCTGAGCACATACCGGGCCCTGAGCGCATACAGGTAGCTGTGTACAACACCATCGGGCAGCAGGTGCTGTCGCAGGCCTGGCCGGCGTCAGGTCAAATGGGTATCCATCATTTTCCGCCGGGCATGTACTTTGTGCATTTGCAGCATGAGGAGCTGATGTTTGTGCAGCAGAGGTTGGTGGTGTATTAGCGGATTGAAGATTGAGCTATCATTGTACTACAGCCAAAGCTAAACAGAACCATGTAAAGGTCATTGCGTCAGCAAACAATTTAAGCTGCTGTAATCAGGAGTTGGTTAACGACCTTTTTACCGGCTGTGCCGGCAACAAAGTGCTATTCAAAAAAATCGCCGAGGCGTTCATTCCACAGGAAAGATGTGAGCACCCAGCCATCAGGTGCGCGGTAAAACTCATAAACCAGCCTAATGCCGTAAACTTCACACCGGATGAGTACCTCCAACCTGCCCAGGTGTTCACCTACCAGGGTTTCGCGCAGAATGTGGAAGTCAACCGGATCGCCGTACTGATCGATCACGTCGGGCATGAGGTCGGCAGTGCGGGTGAGAACCCGGTCCACATCTTCTCCGGCAATGGGCCAGTAGGGCTGCATCCGGCTGTACGCAGCTTCGTAGTTACCCTGAACAAAGGCTGAGGCGGAGTTATTGACCAGATCGATGGCATCTGACCATGTGCTGAGTGTTTCCACCTGTGCGCGTAAGTTAACAGAGGCCAGTATTGCTAGAAAAATGACAATATAAGTGTACTTGATCATGGGTTCTGATTTAGTGAAACGTAAAGATAAGGTGCAGCATGGGCATTTGGTTTTGAAAGGCCAATAATTAGATGCCCGAATGGCGTAAAATGGGTACTTTTGCGCCATGAAAAATCAAGCGGTCATAGAAACGGATATCCTGATCATAGGGGCAGGGCCCTGTGGCTTGTTCGTGGTGTTTGAAGCCGGTCTGGTTCAATTGCATTGTCACCTTATTGATGCCCTGCCCATGCCGGGTGGTCAGTTGGCTGAAATATATCCAAAAAAGCCCATATACGATATACCGGGCTTCCCCTCCATATTAGCCGGGGAGCTGGTGGAAAACCTTTTGGAACAGATTGCGCCCTTTAAGCCGGGCTTTACCCTGGGAGAGCGAGCCGATGTGTTGAAAAAGCTGGATGACGGACGTTTTGAGGTGATTACGCACAGAGGCACGATACACCGGGCTCCGGTGGTTTGTATTGCCGGTGGGTTGGGTTGCTTTGAACCTCGTAAACCACCTATTGAAAATATTGACAAGTATGAAGATCATGGCGTGGATTACATCATTCGCGACCCTGAAGTGTACCGGAATAAGCGGATTGTGATTGCCGGGGGTGGAGATTCTGCGCTTGACTGGACAATTTATCTGGCTGATGTAGCCCGTGAAGTCGCGCTGGTGCATCGCCGGAAAGGATTCAGGGGAGCACCGGATTCCGTGGGTAAAGTAATGGCCCTGGCCGATTCAGGCCGGGTTGAACTGATTACCGAGGCCCAGGTGGTGGACATAGCCGGAGAGGAGCAACTCGATGCCGTGGTGATAGAACAAGACAGGCAAGGACGACATGTAAGGCCTACGGATCATTTTATTCCCTTGTTTGGCTTGTCGCCTAAGCTGGGGCCATTGGCTGGATGGGGGCTCAACATTGATAAAAACGCCATAGAAGTGAATACCCTGGACTATTCAACTAACATTCCCGGGGTGTATGCCGTGGGCGATATCAATACGTATCCGGGAAAGTTGAAACTGATTTTGTGCGGATTCCACGAAGGAACACTGATGGTGCAATCGGCCTTCCGCCATATCTACCCCGAGAGACGCCTAAACCTGAAGTACACTACTGTTAACGGTGTTCAGGGCTTTTAAGCACTGAACAAAAAGATATCCTAAAAAATTATGGACCACATTACCATAAATATCACCGACAGAAGCGGAGCAGAGCATGCCCTGGAAGCCCCGCTGGATATTCAGCTTACCCTGATGGAGCTGTGCCGTGCGGCTGAGTTGCCGGTGAAGGGTACCTGTGGCGGCATGGCGCTGTGCTCAAGCTGCCACGTGTATGTTACCAGCCATCATGAGCTAGAGCCTCCCCGTGTGGATGAGGAGGACATGCTGGATCAGGCATTTTTTGTAAAGCCCAACAGTCGCCTGGGGTGCCAGATCATGCTTTCGGCTGCACATCATGGGCTGTGCGTTACCCTGGCTCCAGACACGGAGGAGTAGCAGATTGTGGACATTAGCCTGTGCAAGGCCATTTCACAACAAGTGTCCGGGATATTGAGCGTTTTGATAATTATTGATCACTCTTTGTGTGGCGGATTACCCGGTGCATCATTTTTCGCAGTAAAAAATTGTCTGCCGGCTTGCCGGAGTTTGATAGCAGGAACTTTCATGGCATCTCCATGGTTTTAGCTTTCGTAAACAGAAAATAGAATGAGGCCTGATCTGAACCGCTATATCAAGAAATTCGATCCGCAGGGTTTTTGGAAGTTTGTGAGGAACAAAGCATTGCGTGCGGGGCAGCAGATTGTGTACATGGCTCTTTTGCTCTATTATGCCTATCAGCGCAAGGAAACTCCACGCTGGGCAAAAATGGTGATCGCCGGTGCCCTGGGTTACCTGCTGGCCCCGGTTGACGGCATTCCCGATCTTACTCCTGTTTTGGGCTATACTGATGATCTTGGTGTATTGAGCTTTGCGCTGGTTACCGTATCGGGATACATCAATCACGATGTGAAGGCAGATGCCAGGAGAAAGTTGCACCAATGGTTTCCCTCCCTGGATGAGAAATCACTCGATCCGGTGGATAAACAATTTTAGCGTTGGTGATCAACGTATTTTGCCGGCATTGTGAAAATGGCAATACACATTTCTTTGTAAAGATTAAATTAGCATATAAAAATAAGCTATATTTGTTTAAGTTGAAATGTTGTATGGCATGAAGCCATAATTTAATTTTCTTTACCCGGTATCATTGTGTAACTTTCGGGCATTAAATCATCCGTATCGCTGTTGTTGCGCGGTATTGTTTGCAAAGGGAATGAAATATAAAATGAACAGGCTTTGGGTTTTACTGATTGTATTGGTCTTATTAGGGTCAGCTAATCTGATTCTTGCGCAATCTTCTGTTCAAAAGCTAAATCCTGAAGAGATCAATCAACAATTGATTGAAGCCCGTAGCTTACTTTCGGAAGACGTTGATTCGTCATTGGCACTGGCCGGCCACGCGCTGGAAGCGGCCACGGTTTTACAGCTTGACAGTGCCATAGCCAACAGCCATCATATACTGGGTATAGCACATTATTTACTGGGCAATTATTACCTGTTTGCAGAGCATTGCAAGCAGGGTCTTGCCACCCGGCATGCTGCCACCAATCCACGGTTTGCCGGAGCTATGTACAACAATAAGGGCATCGCTTATGAAATGATGAACCTTTACGATGAAGCCATTGAAGCTTACAATCGCTCCATCGAGTTTGAAAAGATGCTTGGTAATACCTACGGCTATTATGAAACCATCATCAATCTGGGCAAACTGCATGAAGCTGCCCACATGTACGACAAAGCAGAAGAATTGACATTGAAAGCGCTGGGGTATTTTACATCCATCGCCGATACATTTTATATGGGGCTGTGTTATCAGAATTTGGGTTCCCTCTTTTTTTCCCTGGGTGATATGGAAATGCACCGCAGTCATATGGAAAAATCACTCGAAATGTACTATGCCCTCGGCAACCGCCAGAAAACAGCCGAACTGTATTTTAATCTGGCATTGAATTATAGTAACCGTGGCATGATGGATGAGTGGAGGCATTATTTAGAGAAAGCGGACAGTCTTAAGGGCGAAAGTGCCGTTACGGCAGTCAATATCTTACAGCAAAAAGGCCGTTTGGAGATGTTTCGCGGCAATTACAGCAAGGCGGAGGAGTATCTGATCCAATCAATTGGGGAATTCCGGCGAATGCAGCAGGATGATGGCCTTCTTGAATCCTACAGGAATCTCATTCGTTTATATGCCGTAACACAACGAATTGGTGATCTGGACAGCATCATGGCAGTTTATATAACAGCCACACGGGCCATGCAAAACGAGAGCATACTCAACAGGTTTGCCGAGTTGGATATGCAGTTTGAAAACTCCCGTATTCGCAGTGAACTCGAGATGCAGTATTACCTCAATCAAAAAAATCAGTTGCGCATCAGATTGCTGATTGCGCTGTTTGTTTTTGGCGGCATAGCCTCGGCAGTCATTGCATGGCTGTATTACCGATTGAGCCAGTCCAAGCAGTCACTGTTTAAATTGAACGTTGAAAAAGAGCCTCTGGCAGGAAATGCTGACCGTAAGCATGAGTTGATCAAGTCTGCACTGGTACATCATTCAGTTCAATATGGTGAAGCCGGGGATTATAATATTGAAAAAGCTGAAAGTCTACATAGCAGCATCTACAGTAAAGCCTTAAATATGGTCAGAGAAGAAAAGCTGTACCGAAGTCCCGGATTTTCCATTGATGATTTGGCAGACCGATTGCAAGAAAGCACTGATGATCTTGCTCAATCTATCAGTTTGACCGGAGGTATGAATTTCAATGCATTTATCAATGAGTTCAGGGTAGAGGAGGTGAAACAACGCTTGCTTACGGAAGAAGGTCGTAAAGTATCATTGGATGAAATGGCCAAAGAAACCGGCTTCCCTAATCGGTCAACATTGCAGAAAGTATTTAAGGAGTTTACCGGCCTTACCCCCGGTCAGTTCAGGCAGTTGAGCGAATAGCACTGTAAATATTTTCGAATAGTATTATTCAGAGCGGTTTTCATTGTACGGTGATGATCCCTTTGTCAAACTACGACCCGGATGTTCTTTCAATGAAGAATAAATAAAGTATAGCTTGTGTGTTTTGAGTAATTCTTAGATGTCGTGTTGTAATTGATGTTGATAGGTATTTATTGTATCAACATAGCCTATTCCGGATTTAATGTGATAACTGTATGGATAAGGGTCTTGAGGTGCTTCAGCTTTATGGGAATGGCATTGAATGAAAAAAAAATTGTTTTGTCTTTTTTTATAACTTTTTTTTGGCGCTGCATCCACAGCGTGTAAAGTAATCCAAAGCATTGAGGAGAAAGTGCGCAATAGAGAAATAGAAAATTAAAAAACAAGAACAAAAATATATTCATAAAATATAATATTAATTTTTCAGGTAGTTTCATCATCAGCCATTATTACGCAGTATTGGCCTGTTCCATATTAAGAGCAGCCATGAATTTTTTAATTATATTAACTTTTTGGCACAGTGTTTGAATAGTAAACATTGTCAGAAAAATTTGAAGGAAAATATCCGGAAAATTCTTTTGAACGGGGTCAAAAATCAAAAGGAGTTTACTCCTACATCGATAGGCGACTCGCCGGGCAAATGTCAAAGTGTTAAAACTTGAAATTTGCTTTCCAAGTCTGGAACATAAAATCCTATTGCTACAATCCGAAAATTTGGAATTACCGGTGTTCCGGTGTCCGATCTTCATCACCTTTGGTAAACTGAGTTTCCATTGATGAAGTAAGTTTTCAGGATTATCATCAACCAGTTAATAATTATTATGAATTCACATGTACTCCCGCACATGGCTGCGGAGGAGATGGTAAAAGTTTGCTCTTTTTCAAACTTAATTTCCTCCAACTACAACAATTGCAGCTCTAGAAGACACGATTCCTTGGTGTCTGTTTTTCAGGGTAATTCAAATGGATGTACATCCAGTGCTTTTGCACTTCTTCCAACATGGATATTCATCATGAATATCATGTCGTACATCATTCACGGGGGTAACTTTTCAAATAACACAGATCAACACAAGCTTAGGTATTGCTTTTAGCAGTGTCCGGGTTTTCCTCATAGTTCTCAGTTTTTGAATCATTTCCCCATCAACCCGCTAACACAAATCTCACGTCATGAAAAATTTCAACTTTCAACAGATTCCAGAAACACGGTTCGTCAATTTAATGAAGTACGATTCGATTTTGTCGGTTACAAACCAGATCGGATTATCCCCGGCCAGTTTGCGTTGCGCACTGACTTCATTAGTTATGATTTGTTTTACTGTAGCCGGCTATTCACAGTCTTCAAATTGCATACCGGGAAATGTTAATAATTCCAATAGTTCTCTCTGGTCAGCAGAGTGTTATTTGAAGAACGATTGTACTATTCAGGGCAATCCATGTCAGGCTAATGATGTCAATGTTACTGAGGTGTTTATTGCAGATATTAATGGCCAGCCCATTACTGCTTTTGATTGTGATAATCCTCCAACTGCATATATTTGGGGTACTTTCCTGAATGGCACCAACTCTAACAGGTATGCAGTAAGGACATATTCTGAAGTGTTTATTAATGGAAGTTTAGCATTGACTATTAATAGCTGTTCTTTTGATAATCTGGTTCCGGGATTAGAGGATGCCGCTTTGTTAGGGCCTTATCCTTTAGCGTGCGGGCAGGAGTTTCAATTGAAAAATACCTGGATAGCATGGGAAACCAGTGAAGGTCAATGTACCAATCAGGGAGGAGCTAATTACAAATCAACTTGTAACCACTACTCACCTTCAAAGTGTTCACGCAATATTACATTTGGTGGTATCAAAGTGATTCTTCCCAATTTTGAATACGACTGCTCATCCGGAAATCTTGCTAATAACGAGGTATGCTTTACCAACCAATCATCAGGTGGAACCCCTCCCTTATCGTATCATTGGGATTTTGGAGATAACAACACCTCAACAGAAACTAATCCATGCCACACCTACGCTAATCCGGGTACATATACTGTAGTGTTAACAGTTAATGATTCTTCAGAGTTTAGCACCACGGTTTCCAGAACTATTGAAATTCCTTCAGTAAGCTGTCCGTCCAGCCTCACCATATGTGATGCCGGCAGCCCGGTTGAACTCACCTCCCTCAGTGGTGCCACCCCTGCCGGAGGCAAATTTTATTTTGATGGAAATGAGATAACCCACTTTGACCCTGCAGATGTTGGTGGCGGCATATTTACGGTTCAATATGTTTATGAGAACGTTGATGGCTGTACAGCTGTATGTGAATTCAGCATTACGGTAGTTGAACCACCGGAGAATTTTCAAATCTGCTGTGATGCTTCACCCATTCCGCTGATTGGTGGATTTCCTGCAGGAGGTACATACTCCGGCACCGGTGTTTCAGGAGGTGTGTTTACGCCGAGTTGCAGCAATACCGGTCCTGTTACAATAACTTATACAGTAAACGGAGTCGGTTGCACATTTACCATTACAGTGGCTGATGAGGTTGCCATTACATGTCCATCCAATCAGGAACTTTGTGCATCAGATGCACCTGTGTTGCTGTCTGGCCTTCCGGGAATAAATCCTGCCGGAGGCACTTTTAGTTTTGATGACAACGGTACACCTACACCAATTACAACATTTGACCCGGCTGTTTTTGGCCCCGGAACCCACGAAATTACTTATACTGTAACTACTTCAGGCTGTACAAACAGCTGTACGTTCGAGATCGAGGTGAATGCACTTCCTGAAATGGATTGCGAAGCCTACGATGGACCTGAGTCAGTATGTGTTGACGCAGCACCTTTTGCCCTGAGCGGAGCACTGCCAGTTGGCGGCACATACAGCGGCCTCGGTGTAAGCAATGGCATATTCAGTCCTGGAGTAGCCGGTGTTGGAACGCATACGATCACCTATACATACACGGATGCAAACAGCTGCACAAACTCCTGTACATTTGACATTGAGGTGAATGAAATCCCAGTAGTTAATATTACCGGTAATGCCGGTCCGGTTTGTCCGGAAAGTTCTAACCAATATTCAGGTACTCCTGGCTTTAATACTTACCAATGGAGCATTTCTGGAAACGGATCAATTTCCGGGGCTGATGATCAGCAGAATGTTATGGTCATTGCAGGTTTTGATTGTGGTTTAGATTATACTCTAACTTTAGTGGCTACAACCTCATCCGGTTGTACGGCACAAACTGATGTTACAGTATTAGTAACAGTAGCCGATTTTGCTCACAATATGCCGGCAGACTATGGCAGCCAGATAGCTTGTGCATCACAGGCAACAACGCCAACAC
>JBJHCA010000012.1:0-51426 GCA_050485785.1 Saprospiraceae bacterium
CATTTACATCAACAGATACTACAGGCTGTTTAAGATTTATCTTCTGTTCATATGACGGTGGGCCTTCATTACCTGGATGGGATGCAATGGTGACTTGTGAACCTGCGCCATTGTGTTTTGTTCCAACAGACCTGTCAATTTCAAATGTAACGGGAACCTCATTACTTCTTTCATGGGAATCAACAGGGCTTGAAGAGCATTTTGATGTTCAATATGGCCCTGTTGGTTCAGAGTTTACAAATGGTACTTTTGTGCAGGGCGGTACAAGCCCATTTCAGGCCATAAATTTGACGCCTAATACTGAGTATGGATTTTATGTAAGAGGGGTTTGTTATAACGAAGACGATGATGTTTTTGACAACAGTGCCTGGGGTGGCCCGGCAACTTTTCAAACTGTTTCATGCGGCTTGATCTGTGATCAAGACGATATAGTAGTATATTCTAATGCAACTGATTGTCATAGTATTGTTGAGATGCCTGCCCCACAAGTAATTGGTAATTTGGTTTATAGCAAACAACAGTTGCCACCAAGACTAAAAGGAACAGGTGGAATTTGTGGAGGTGCAGCTATAATTCAAGATATATGTGATTGTCCACCTGGATATGTTGCTACAGGCTATACCGGAGAAATTGGTAATGGCTGGGGCGTTTGCATTTCAAGTTTTTCATTACAATGTAGACAGATTAATGCAAATGGAACACTTGGTGCATTAGTAACTTTAACTTGCTCAAACGGTTTCGCGTTAGGTACTTTGCCTCAAGTAGCTGTTTCAGCACCTGCAGGAGAAGTTTTGGTAGGTGCTCAAATGAGAACCGGTTGTTCAATAGATCAGTTACAAGGCCGTTCAAAAAATATTTTTGAAGTATTGACTTTTCAAGATAATGCTCAAAATACAACAATGGATTTCATCGGGGGCGGTGCAGGAGGAGCCCAACCGCTTCAACTGGTACCAAATGGTCATGTAATTGTTGGCATGCAGACATATATAGAACCAAATGGTTTGCAAAACAATCCACCAGGAGTAACGGGAGGTGTTGCATTCCGCTACGCAAATTTATCTAATGTTATTACCAATTCTGCCAGTTCCTGCGGATTAGTGTCCAACAGCTTTAATGGAACCGGAAATGCATCCGGTACGTATCCGATTGGTTCAACAGAGGTTACCTATAATTTTACCCACTACAATACATCACAAAGCGAATGTTCTTTTACTGTTACCGTCATCGATACAACAGGACCAGTAATGAGTTGCCCTGATGATATAGTAGTCGTTATCCCTTTTGATGAAACTGAAGGACTGGCTGAAGTTTTTATATCTGCAACTGACCCCTGTGGCATTGAATTGTATGAGAATAGCTTTAATGCAGGAGGGGCCGACGCATCAGGTATCTATCCATTGGGAACTACAGTTGTAGAGTTTACCGCTGTAGACAGTAATGGTAATGTCAGCACTTGTTTGGTAAATGTTATCATCGAACAAATGGATCCGTCTATGGATTGCCCGGACATCAATGCTAATAATGGAGATACTTGTATGGTAAACGGTGATTTGGGCCTGATCATTGATTGTGAATGCCAGATCTTCGATTGCGAAGGTGTAGCAGGAGGAAGTGCTTCAATCGATGATTGTGGGGTCTGTCTGGAAGATGGGCCGGATAATCCGGCGTGGAATACATCATGCCTTGATTGTTTTGGAATTGTCGGAGGCTCGGCAATTTTTGATGATTGCGGAGTATGCCGGTTTCCCGATGATCCGGATTTTAATATTACCTGTACGGATTGTAATGGCATTTTGTTTGGTACCGCAGCCATTGATGACTGTGGGGATTGCCTGGAAGATGGGGAACTAAATCCCGCTTGGAATACCTCTTGTGCGGATTGTGCCGGAGTACCCAACGGTACCTCAGAAGTAGATGATTGTGGAGATTGTCTGGTAGACGGTGAGTTAAATCCGTCCTGGAACACTTCATGCGCAGATTGTGCCGGAGTACCCAATGGCACCTCAGAAGTAGACGATTGTGGGGAATGTTTAGTTGATGGTCCGTTAAACCCGTCCTGGAATACTTCATGTGCGGATTGTGCAGGAGTACCCAATGGTACCTCAGCTATTGATGACTGCGGAGTTTGCCTATTGGGTGGGGAATTGAATCCTGACTGGAATACCAGCTGTGTTGATTGTGCCGGTGTGCTTTTTGGCGAGGCATTTATTGACGATTGCGGAGTATGTGTTGGGGGCACTACAGGACTAGAGCCTTGTATTGAAGATTGCTTTGGAATTTTAGGTGGATCTGCGATTTTCGACGATTGCGGAGTTTGCCGATTCCCGGGTGACCCGAATTTTAATGCAACCTGTACTGATTGCGATGGTGTCTTATTTGGTACTGCCGAAATTGATGAATGTGGTGAATGTCTTGTGGATGGGGAGTTAAACCCTTCCTGGAACACCTCATGTGCTGATTGTGCCGGAGTTCCCAATGGCACTTCCGAAATTGATGAATGTGGAGATTGTTGGGTGGATGGAGAATTGAATCCAAACTGGAATACCTCATGTGCAGATTGTGCAGGAGTTCCCAATGGCACTTCTGCCATCGATGAATGTGGAGAATGTTTAGTTGAAGGTGCTTTAAATCCGGATTGGAATACCTCATGTATGGATTGTGCCGGAATTCCCAATGGTACTGCAGCCATTGATGATTGTGGGGTGTGTTTGGAAAACGGTACAGCCAACCCGGACTGGAATACCTCGTGTATGGATTGTGCCGGAGTTCCTAACGGAACATCCGAAATTGATGATTGTGGTATATGTTTGCTTGGCGGTGACTTGAATCCTGAATGGAACACCAGCTGTGTGGATTGTGCCGGTGTACTTTTCGGAGATGCTTTTATTGATAATTGCGGGGTTTGCGTAGGTGGAACTACCGGATTCACTCCATGTGATGAAGATTGCTTAGGAGTACCTGGAGGGAATGCAATGGTCGATGATTGTGGAGTTTGCTATGAAGGTGGCAGTAATCATCCGGCATGGAATACAACTTGCGTGGATTGTGCAGGTGTTGTTAATGGCAATTCACAGATAGATGATTGCGGAGTTTGTCTGGCCGGCGGTTCTTCCAATCCCGATTGGAATACTTCCTGTATTGATTGTGCGGGAGTAGTAAACGGAAATGCTGCGATTGATGATTGTGGTATTTGTTTAGATAATGGGGTGAATAATCCGTTTTGGAATACAGCTTGCGTGGATTGCGCAGGAGTGGTTAATGGCACAAGCGAAATTGACCCGTGTGGAGATTGTATTTTAGATGGAGATTCCAATCCGTTATGGGGAATGGCCTGTGAAGGCGATTTTGGCTTAATTACGGGTTATGTGATTACTGAACTGGGTGAAGGTGTCGTCAATACTCCGGTATATGGCCCCAATGCTAACGCACTGACTAATGTAGCTGGATTTTATTCTATGTACATCAATCAAGGTGCCAGTGGAACTATCACTGCCAACAAGGATGTGGATATTCTGAATGGATTAACCACGCTGGATATGGTGAAAATTCAGCAGCATATTTTGAACATTGAATATTTACAAACTCCGTATCAAAAAATTGCTGCCGACATTAATGCTAATGGCTTTATTGAAGTAGGAGATGTTTTAACTGCCAGAGCTGTGATCATCATGCTTCATAATGAGTTTCTGGATCCGTTTACTGGCCAGAAAGTCAATACTTCCTGGAGAATGGTGCTCCCCGGCGTTGTAGATCCAATGCCCACATCGGCCATAGTGCCAGCCTTTGAAGAAGCATATTACCTTGACAGTTTCATGAATGATACTTCCGGTTTTAATTTTATAGGTGTTAAAATTGGAGATGTTAACAATTCAGCGATAGGCTCTCAACTTCAAGTTGATGGAAGCAATGCAGTGAGTGAGTTTAGAGCAAGCTGGCATTGGGAGATTGATGATCGAATGCTGAAAGCCGGTGATGAGTTTGAGTTTGAGGTTTTCTCCTCTCAAAGTTTATTTATTGAAGGGTTTCAGGCTCAGTTACAAACTCATGGCATAGAATTACATTCCATCCATAGCCCTGTATTGCCAGGTTGGGGAAGCGGTTCTGTTAATATATTAGGTGAAGAGCGAAACAGAGGCCTATTAAGTTGGTCTAATCCCGGAACAAAAATAACCGGAGGTGCTCCGATATTGACAATTTCCGGAATTGCGATGAAAGACGGTTTATTGTCTGAACTGTTTGAACTCAATAAAAATGGATTCAGAACGGAAGGATATACTCCTGATTTAGATTTGGTGAGCATTCATATTCACTTTCAAAGTGCTAGTCTACCGCATCATGAGGCTGATGTCCTTAAGGTTTATCCCAATCCCTTTGGTGATAAGGTTCAGTTTAACCTTTATACCGAATGTGATGAGCCTATAGATCTAAAAGTGTATGATATGACAGGTAAACTTGTTTATCAGGAACAAATAATGCCTGTTTCCGGGGGGCTGACTTTCTGGACCTGGCAACCGGATATTAATGTTTCAGCAGGAGTATTCCAATATTCAGTCAGATCTTGTAAGGTCAATCAGAACGGAATGCTGAATTACTACAGACAGTAATAGGAATTACTGCATAGAAAATGTTGAAAAGATCCTTGCTCCGGATAATTGATTTAGGTCAAAAATCTCTGGAGCAAGGATTTTTTACAGGGGAATTATTAGTTAAGTTTTCAAATTGTTCCACAGTTGAACAAATTCCATGTTTATTATCTATGTATAATGAAAGGATGTGTTTGAATTGATTCTTCAGATTTAACATTGAGAAAATATACCCCGGCAGGATATTGTGTCAAGTCAATAATTATAGGTTTGTCGACCAGTGTAAGTCTATATAAACATCTGCCATAAACATCCAATACTTTAACTCCAATAGGTTCAATGCCAATGTGTTCAATCATTATGGATTCATTTGCCGGATTGGGGTAAACACTAAAACCCGGTGTAATTTCATCCGCTCTGTTTAGAACGTCGGTCATAAAAGTAATTGATACCAGATTGCTTTGTATTTCACCGCTGCAAACAGATAATAGATAAAAATCATATAAAGTACCAGATAGTAAATTCTCCACAGAATGAGTTGTGGTTCCAACAGGAAGACCGCCTATATATACAACTTCTGATTCATTCAATGGGTTATCACCCGCCAATACAACAATCCATACATATCCAACGATATTTTCTGTATTACTCGGTTCTGACCAGGAAATCGTTGCTTCTGTTTCGGTGGTTGAATTGATCACTAAGCCAGTTGGAGCTTCGCAATCGAATTCATGGGTTATGAAAGTTAATGCTCCAACCCAATCACTCTCATTATCACCTTCACATACAGATTTGATGTAGAAATCATAAATGGTGGCAGCTTCCAGATTGCTGATAAAAAGATTTGAATTACCAACTGGAATGATCCCTTGTTGAACCCAGGCTTCCTCATCTGTCGGGTCTTGATTTTCAAGAACAATCAGCCAATTATAGCCGGAAACATTATTGATATTTACCGGCTCAGTCCAATCTACAGCTATTTCAAATGCTGAAACAACTTCAATATTCACATTAGCAGGCTGTTCACAGCCCTCATTATCTGTAATAAACGTCAGTGGCCCTTCCCAATCAGATTCTTCTTCACCAGTACAAATTGATTTGATATAGAAATCATATGTAGTGGCGTATTCCAGATCAGTTATACTATGCATTGAAGTGCCTGCTGGCAATAATCCGGTGTAAACCAACCCTTCTTCAAGATCTGGATCATCCCCGCTTAAAACCAAACCCCACTCATACATCAAAATATCTTCGGTATTTCCTGGTTCATCCCAGGAAACAACTACCATTGTCCCAGAAACCTCATCTACCGTTAATCCACCAGGACTCTCACATAATTGCTCCTCTGTAATAAATGATACAGCTATTGACCATGCACTGTTACCATCTTCACAAAGTGATTGTATGTAAAAGTCATAAGCAATATTGGGTGACAATCCTGAAATTTCTAATTCAGTTGTACCTGCCGCTGCAATTCCTGCTGACACGGGAGTATCTGAGTCCGGGTTCTGATTTGCCAGCATTATGAGCCATGCATACCCAAACATTGCCTCTGGTACACCTGCCCAGGTAAACATTGCGGATGTGCCAGTAACTTCAACAAGAGAAACTGAGTCTGGGGGCATACAGAAATCTTCCAACAATTGATAATGTACAGTGATGACCCAGGTATTATTATCAACTCTGTTATGAAGTATACTGCATCCTGAGCCTTCTAATATTCTCCATGCTCTCATTTCAAAGATTAAATTGGTTCCGCCTGCATACACACCATTAGCAATATTTACATTGCTACGGTCATAAACAGCTGTGCCAATTACAGCAGGTCCGATAATTACAGGTTCTTGCTGATCTGTGTTTTGGCAATATATTCTGGATCGCTGATACAGGCTGCCAAGAATTGTAGCAGGGGTCATGTTATACTGGATATCGATGCCTGTCACTTCCCATGGTCCACCGGGAGGAAGCTGAATCGGTATCGTTGTTCCGGGACCATTGCATGATGGATCAAACATTTCGAAACTAGTTGGTATATGTCCCGATGAATAAAAATTCGTAACAGTTTGAGCCTGAATCCCGCTCCAAATGAATAAAAGAGAAAAAATGATAATGGGTAGTAAAGACTTTCTCATAACCGCAATTTTTTAACATAACATTGAAAATCAAATTTGTTAGCCAAATATAATAATATTTTTCATGAGCATATAATTGAAATGCCTTATTGTTCTACTATCAATAAATAGCGTTTCTTTGAATTTAATATCAGGACGTTAACAAACTACTTAGGCCGGTACTCAATCCAAATGGCTTCGCTTCGGCGGGCATCTGCATTCAGTACAATGTGGTAGCGGTGGGTGCCATCGTCAATTCTGAGTGTTACGGTACAGGGAGGGATACTGCCTTCGTCATTGGCATATAATACCACGCGATTGAGTGGTCTGGAAAATCTGTATTCAAACTCAAACGGGTGTTCATCGAGCAATTGATGGGTAACCACCCATTCATCGTTGATCATGATTGAGGCAATGTCACCATCAATTTTGTTGTGATCCCATATGCTGAGTGTAACATTGGGATTAGTAATAATAAAGGTTTCTACGTCTGTCACTTCTATATCTTCAACTACGATGTCTTCAGGCGGGGGAATGTATTCCTTGTAAATCCATTCAAGTAATTCATGAACGGATGCCCCTGAATTGCCGGCATGGGCGGTAAACCCTATCCAAATCTGATCATCGCCGGCTTCTATGTACTCTGTAAGGTCAGTATGTACCTGAAGTACGGGAAACAGGTAATCATCCATGTAAAAAGCCAGTACTTTATTGCGATACACAATTCGGGCAAAATGTGGCTTGCCATCCCAGATTTCCGGAATAGCGTAAACTGTAGCTTCAGTTCTGAACCTGAAAGGGTCGGATTCTGGCAGTGCAAGATGAATGTTTGAACTGTGACGCAGACCCTTACCCGAAGTCTGAAAGGCGATGATAACGGAGTTGGGGTGTTGGGCATAACCCTGAGCCTGAGCAAGCGGGCTGTACCCTGCAGGGTGTATGCCACTGATGACAAAAGCAAAACCATTGCCCGGATTTCCTGCCGGGTAGTGATCCCTCACCCGGAAGATGAATTCTGTTTCAAAACCGTCTGTGAGAGAAACCGGACTGGCTACGTAAAAGCATGAGCCGGTTTCACCACCTCTGGCCCGGGTCAGGATGATTCTGTCTTCTTCAAGCAACGCGGAACCTGCCAGCATCAGATTGACTTCATTGGGGACAATGCGGATGGGCTCAGAAGTTTGCTGTGCTTCAGCTGTAACCCACGTCAATGCCTTGAAAACAAATAAGATGATCAGTCCCCTCATCATGATGCAAAGATGCAAATTTTATCGGCTTCATTTAAGCTTCTCCTGTGTGTAGTACTGCCGCGAGAATAAAAAAAAGCCTCTGCAAATATCTGCAGAGGCTTTTTATATTTTAAGACTAAATGTCTACCGTTGAATAGTAAATGAACGGGTGGTTCCGCCATGCTCTGATCTCACATTGAGGAAATACAAGCCTGAGGGTAATGCCGCTACATTCAGATTGATCTGCTCAGACAGCACTTGATAGCTGCTGGTTGTAAACATCAGCTGTCCTGCAGCATTGTAGATATTATAGGTAACCTGCTCAGCACGATCTACCAGATCGAGTGTTACGTTGATGTATTCGTTGGCAGGATTGGGATATACGGCAATGTTATGCACCGGTAATTCAGCACTGTTGTCAGTGGAAGTCGGGACATCGTTCACCACTATTGCCAGTGAAGGAGCATTTCTTACATTGGTAAAAATAAAGAAAGACGACGGGTTGCTGCCGTCCCAGTTGTTAGCACCAAAATAGGGGAAGTCCATGTCTGAAAGCCCGAGTTCCGTTTCGTTCAGGGAGTAATCTACATTTTGGTCAAAACCGAAGAACACCTGACCTTCATCCATGAACCGTATGCCTGCAAATACATTGGTATTGTCCAGTGGCAGTTCCCATCCCGGTTCAAAAGTATTGAAATCGAGAATTTCCACTTTCATGTGAGCTGTTGTGGCACTGGGGTCCGGGAATTCGTCTATGATGGCAAGGGCTACGATCTGCAGTTCATCTGCAGAAACTTCACCGTCTTCGTTGGCATCTACCCACATATAAATGAATGCCGTAAGGTTTATGTTGGATAATGTAAGTCCGCCGCCTACAGATACGTAGAAATACATACTGTCGATCTGCTTGCCGGTGCCGTTCTGAATTTCAAATCCGGTAAGAAACTCAATGGGGCCTCCTCCGGATATGGTATAGCCAATGGTGGCAAACGGCCTGTTATTGGCCAAGTCCCATGATGCTTTGGAATAGACGTTATTGCTGACAACGATATTGGAAATAAAACTGTTGTCGCCCGGGGCATCGTCTTCTGCATCCATATCAAGTTCGTATTGAAGCTGATATGCACCGGCACCTGTACCGTGAAAATCAAACGACGGATAGGTAATGATGCCGCTTGTATCACCTGAATTCAGGTTGCCTACAGAAGTGCTTTCATCATATACAATTACGGTTGAACCACCAGGAGGAGTATGGCTGATGGAAGCTGAGGCCACAACATTGGTAGCATCATTGGCTCCTTTGTTTACGGCAATTAACCCGGGGTTAAATGCAAAATCTCCGGGTGCATTGATTTCAAATGAGGGTACTACATTATAACGGGGGTAAAACATTAGGTTGCGGTCAGTACCAATGTCGTTAGGAATGGCAATGTTGCCGATGCTGATATTCACCGGGCCCTGAGCCAATGCAGCTTTCAGCGTAACACCATCCTCATAGCTCAGCATAACCGCCGGAATAGTTACCATGTCACCAACAGCTCCTGCGCCCATGATGATGGTACCTGTACCCGGGGCGTTGTTGAAAACAATTACTCCTATAGCTCCGGCATTTTGGGCATTCATACACTTCAAGCCAAATTCGCAAGAGCCGCGATCGACCAGTACAATTTTGCCGGCAACATCAGTAGCATTGACCAATGCGCCACACCCTTCATTGGGCAAAGCTGATCCATCGTCCGCTAAAATGGCATCTCCGGTCCAGACGTCACTGGACAGGTCAGCACCAAAAGCGGCCGCTGTAAACTGGTAAAATCCTGCAACGCCTTCCGGGGAGTTGACCAGTACAGATTGACTGTACATTGCAGGACTCAGAAAAAACAGAAATAGTAAAAAAGTAAAAATTCTCATAATCCAAAGTTTTAGAGATGATTGAATGACAGATAATTGATTGTGCATGTTAGCGCCAACAAATTTAGTGAATATGCCGACAATGGGAAATACAGTTTGTTAAAAACCGCAATTCACGTCATTTTTAATACTTGATTCCCGCTCAATTCAAAACTGCACTGCCTGGCCAATAGCCATAAAAAAGCCTGTGTTTCAATAAGAAAACACAGGCCGGGGCTTCAGGGTGTTGAATAGAAAAAATTATCGGACTACTTTGAAATGAAGCGTTCTGAATCCGTCTTCTGTTTGGATTCGCAAAAAGTAATGCCCCTTTTGTAAATGTGCTATATCCAGTGTAATCTGCTCATCACCAACGTCGGGCATAATCCGGGAAAGTACTTGTCTTCCCGCCAAGTCAAATATTTGAATCTCTGTATACGTGGAATTGGGAAAGCGGGTTCTCAGGTACAAGTTATCGCCGGCCGGTACAGGAAACAACTCAAAAAGTGCCCCATCCAGCAAACTGACGGGTTGCTGTGAGGTTACAAATCCATCCTGATGCAGGCGAATGGCGGGATTGGTTCCGGAACTCCAGCCTCCAATATAGAGACGGTCCATATACACAGTAGAATTAACCGTGTAGTACGGATTGACGCCTCCATGCGAAAATTGAGGTGGGATCACATTACCGGTAGTGATGCCCTCATACTGTACGGTCATCATATAGATTCCGTCGGGTTTCAGTGTAATGGCCCCCCCAGTTAGCGTTTCAAGCTCAAAAACAATCAGTTCGTGAGGAGCTTCACTGCCGGAATACGTATATAAAGCCGTGGCTACAGCATTATAACCAGAGTAATCCAGTGGATTGCCAATTACATAGTTGGGGTCATTGGCAGGGTTCATGTCAAACAAAACTGCAATAAAAGTTTCGCCGGCCATGTCCTGGGGGTTGGCTACAGCAAAACTGGCATGGGTGGCCACTCCGCCGGCAGGCCCGGGAAAATAAACGGATCCCATATGATAGTTTAGTCCAAGATTGATAAACTGTTGTTCAGATGGCCCTATGCCGGCATTCAATACTCCGTTATCCAGTCCAAACGTATGATCTGTAATGATGAACTCCCCGCTAATGGCATCCTGTGGGTACAGCGAACTGGAATACAACAGCTGATACGTTCCTGTTTTGTCTGGTGTGAAAGGATCAAACCGAACGTCCAGTTCCGAATCCGGAAGGATGTTGACGGTTTTGGTAAGGGTGGCCACTTCGCCATCGGGGTCGGTGATCTGAACACTGACTTCAACATTGTTCGCCGTAGTCATTTCACGATTGGCTATGGTTACACCAATGGAGTCAAGAGGTTTTACCTGGCTAAGCGGGGTCTGATAAGCCAGGACGGCCTGCTGTTTGTAAAAATTGAGTACCCTGAATTGCGCATCCACAGGGCCTTGAGTCATTAACGGTGCAAGAATGGTATGACAATCATCGTGCCTTAAAAAAATAGCCGGAATATTGACTGCACTGGCCGAATCACCGCCCAACATATTGACCAGACCACCTGCAGGGTCGTTATTGCAGATAATTGCTGCTATAGCACCGGCTTGCTGTGCATGGTAAATTTTTAGGCTGAAATTGCAGGAACCACGTCGGATCATGGCAATTTTTCCCGTGAGGTCATTGGTGGCCGGTGTACAGATTTCCTGAGAAATTACCGGGTCAGGGTTGCCGGTTTCAGCCCAGGCCAGCTGTCCTGTAATAGTTTGTGTAATGGGAACTCCAAAATCCACCACTTCGCCCACATCTTCATTGGTCCAGGCATAATGAACCGGGGCAGTGACCTCAAAAATAAAAGGCAAGGTCTGCTGGGCATACAAAGTGAGGCCGGTAAAGCATACCGCTAATGTGACCAGACCTGACAGGGGTAAAAGTTTGTTCATGGCTTAAAGTTTTAGTTTGAAATACGGCTTCAAGTTCATTGCAAATGTATATAAAATAAGCGGGTAATTTACAGTATAAAAAATTGGCATAAAAATTTTAAAGCCAAACAAAAAAACATAAAAAATCAAAAATAAAGAATAAAGCAAAAACAGGGATTAGTGAGTAAAGCAAAAATCTTGTTTACTTTTGGCCCTTCAAATCACATTGGTTATGTACGAATATTTCAATAATTGTGCAGCAGCACTCAGACCGGCAAGCAGAGTATTGACGGTGTTTTTTTGGATAGCTCTTTGTGGTGCTTTTTCCCCGGCTTTGGCACAGTCCGGTTCATTAAAACTGGAGCGTATAATGGATGGAGAGCACTTTACAGGATACTGGCCTGAAAACCCGGCTTGGTCAGCTGATGGCTCCGTGATCTATTTTGACTGGAACCCCGGAATGGAGCCGGAACGAACTCGTTTTGCCTTTAACATTGCCGATGAGCAAGTTTATCAGCCGGTAGGCACTGAACTGGCTGCTGCACCATCCGGTGATATGGTGTTCAATCACAACAGAAACATGGCTGCCTGGCACGCTGAAGGGGATATTTACCTTTTCCAGGTCACAACAGGTGACATCAGTCCGGTTATCCAGACAAACGAGCCATTTTCAGTGTACGGATTTAGTGCCAATGACAGTTTGCTTCTGCTTCGGTCAAGGAATAATATATTTGCATGGAGTATTTATACGGGAAACCTCCAGCAAATTACTGATTTCAGGCAGGGCAGAGATCCTGATGCTGAAAAAACGCAAGCTGACTATAAAGCCTGGATTGAAAGAGATCAGGAAAGGTTGTTTCAGGTAATTCGGGATCAAAACAAACTAAAAGAGTTCAGAAAGAATCAGCGTGAGGCCAGGAGAGTTCACAAGCCTCGGAGCATTTACACGGGCGATAAAAGTATTTTCAGGGTGTTTATCAGCAGTGATACCCGCTATGTGGTCTATATGCTGGCGGAGCGATCAGAACCCGAATCCACGGCAGTGCCCGACTTTATGCATGCCTCGGGGCAAGTGACCAATATTCCCTCTCGCCCCAAAGTAGGCTGGGAAGATCAGGGGTACAGCCTTCACATTTACGACAGGCAAAATGACAGCATTATTGATGTTGACACGGAACAGATCCCGGGAATTTTTGACAAGCCGCCTTACCTCAGGGAGTATCACCGGGGTGATGAACCGTGGAACAACCAGTATGAAAAGCCCAGAAAAGTAGTGTTCACTCAGGTGGTATTTAACACTGCCGGTAAGGCTGCCGTTGAAATCAAAGCGCAGGATAACAAAGACCGCTGGCTGATGATGCTCGATCCCACTACCGGAAAGTTATCGCTGATTGAAAGGCAACATGACGAAGCCTGGATAAACGGACCCGGAATCAGCGGATGGAACCTGGCCTCCGGTGAACTGGGTTGGTTCACTGACAGGGAATTGTGGTATCAGAGCGAAGCCACCGGCTACTCACATCTGTATTCCTATAATGCCGAAACCAATGTCTCCCGGCCACTGACCTCGGGCCAATTTGAAGTTCATCAGGTATTTTGGTTTGAACCCGAGGGGGTGTTTTACTTGCTGACCAACGAAGGGTCACCCTTTAATCAGCATATATACAAACTAAACCCGGCAACCGGCCAACGCGAGGCGTTGACTACTCAGGATGGGAAGCATGAATTTATGCTGAGCCCCGACGGCAGAAATTTGGCTATCCGGCATTCTACAGCTACCCGGCCCTGGGAGCTGTATATAGCTCCGGCCAATGATGCACAAAACCGAACGCAGATTACCCGTTCCGTAAGCGAAGAGTTTGAACAGTACAATTGGCGTACACCCCGTATTGTTCATTTCGAAGCAGCAGACGGTACTATGATTCCTGCTCGGCTTTATAAACCCGACAGACCACGCCGAAATGGCCCTGCCGTAATTTTTGTCCATGGAGCCGGGTATTTACAGAATGTTCACAACTGGTGGAGCTCATACTACCGCGAGTATATGTTTCACAATATGCTGGTGGACAAAGGCTACACAGTACTGGATATTGATTTCAGAGCCAGTGCAGGCTACGGACGTGACTGGCGAACAGCTATATACAGACACATGGGCGGACTTGATCTTTCAGATCAGGTAGATGGTGCGCGTTACCTGGTAGAGTATCACAGCATTGACCCTTCCCGGATAGGGATATACGGTGGGTCTTATGGCGGTTTTATCTCAATTATGGCCATGCTTTTGCACAGCGATGTGTTTGCCTGTGGAGCAGCGTTGCGCTCTGTTACCGACTGGGCGCATTACAATCACCCGTATACTAGCAACATACTTAACACTCCGGTACTCGACAGTCTGGCTTTTGCCAGGAGCTCACCCATTTATTTTGCGGAAGGATTAGGCGGGCCATTGCTCATGCTGCATGGCATGGTGGATGTTAATGTTCAGTATCAGGATGTAGTGAGGCTGGCTCAGCGGTTTATTGAACTGGGCAAAGACGGCTGGGAGCTTGCCGTGTACCCTGTGGAAGACCATGGTTTTACGCGGGGTGACAGCTGGACGGATGAATACCGGCGAATACTTGAGCTATTCGAAAAGCATCTGAAATAGCTTGCTATTCAGGCTAGCATGCCGGGTGGAAGAGCAATAATTTTTTTCTGTAATTTTACTTTTCTAACTTTGCTGCGGAAAGTGCAGGATTATAACACTAACATTAACTGTTTTCACACTGCTGTAAGGTAATGCAAGAACACTCAGGTAAGAAGGTGTGAAGCGATTAAAAAACGCGAATGGAATATCTTACTGATGTTAAAATCCCTTCAAAACTTGAGTTTGAAGCAGGTCAGCTTGGGCAGTTTATAGGCAATACGCCACTGTGGGAACTGGTAGGCATACACCCCAATCCGGCCGTTAAAATCTATGCCAAGCTCGAATGGCAGCAGCTGGGTCAAAGCGTAAAATCAAGGGCAGCATACCGGATTATTTTTGATGCTATTCGCAGTAATCTCCTGACTCCGGGGGTAGGCCTTCTGGATGCCACCAGTGGAAATACCGGCATAGCCTATGCTACCATTTGTGCCAGGCTGGGTATTGAATGCACTTTATTGATGCCTGCCAACGCTACTGAATCGCGCAAGCAGATCCTGCGTTCCCTGGGTGCCAAACTCATACTCACCGATCCCGACCGGGGAACAGACGGCTCAAGAATGGAGGCCAGGCAACTGGCCGAGGAGTATCCTTACCGCTACTATTATGCTAATCAGTACGGCAATGAAAGCAACTGGCTGGCTCACTATCACGGAACCGGGTCGGAGATCTGGGCCAGGCTCAAGGGCAGGATAACTCATTTTACCACCGGTGTGGGAACCAGCGGCAGCTTTATGGGTACCGCTCGCCGCCTGAAGAAGCATGACCCTTCCATTAAATGCGTTGCACTTCAGCCCGATTGCAAGGAGAATACCATGGAGGGTTGGAAGCACATGGATACGGCCATCGTGCCTGAAATCTATGATCCGGCTTATCCTGACAGCATTATCCGCGTCAATACCAAAAATGCCATGGATCTGCTGCTAAAAATTGCCTCTACTCAGGGTCTGATGGTAAGCCCGTCGGCTGCAGCTAACTTAGCCGGTGCCATTGAGCTTGCCAATCAGATTGATCGCGGTGTTATCGTAACCATTTTCCCTGATGATGCCTCCAAATACAAAGAAATCTGGGATGGCATCATGCTCATTTGAGCTATTCGCTTTTCACCACTACCTGTCTGGGTATAATGCCGGCAGTCCATTGGTTGATCACTTCACCGGAAACGGTATGTAATTCATGGACAAATCCCGGAGAGGCAAAATCTGCCGGATCTGTGGCGTAAATGGAAGCATTATTGCCTGCACTCAGGGTATAGTAATTGCCTGACCTCAACTCCTGAACCTCAGTACCTGATGTTCCGACCCGGTAAACTTTGCCGTTCATCAGAAAAAAGACCTCTCCACCGGCAAGGGTGAGATCATAAGGCCTGTCACTCACTTTAGGGCTGGTCCACAAAGTTTCCATCTCGCTATCTGAAATTTGCACTAACATGCCATGCGTGCTCTCGGCTTCATTCAGGGTAAAGTCAGGATTGTAGACTTTCCTTCCACCGCATAACACCCTGATCTCCCCGTTCATGTTGACGATGCTGTTGGGGTTATCGCAAACTTCAAGGGTTGAAACCAATTGGCGCGTTGACAGGTCTATTACACTGATAGTGTTCGCTGTACCGAAGCCACCGGTATTCAGTACCCACAAGGTATTGTTAGTCACTATCATGCGGTCTGGTCCGGGACCGGTTTCTACCTGGGCAATGATGCTAAAGTCGGCTTCATCAATAAAACTGACCCGACCGTTTACATCGACTGTCCACTCACTCACTGCCTTGATCCCCTCTCCGGCATTGCTAACGAATCTGGGAAATGAAAGCTGGTTTATAGTAGCTTGTGAACTGAAGGTGATCTTGTCCACCACTTCTATTTTATCCGCATTGTTGACTACCAGCCAGCCATAGGTATCATCCTCATGGTATGACTGCAGGATGTTGCCCAGAGGCCTGCCGTTTACGGACTCAAACAAGTTGTCAATTACCGTTTCCCCGTGAAAAGTAACCGTTCCTGTTCCGCTCATAAACGGACCTTCATTCATGATGAGGATGCCAGCCCCGGGCCCTTCCTGAGTCGGATGGTCATCATCTTGTTTGGTGCACGAAGCCAAAAAAAGTGCTATGCCCAATGCACAGATCAAAAAGTTAAATCTCATGGTAAAATGTATTTAATGGTTATGAATGTTCAGTGTTGCCTTTACCCCGGCCTCAAAACTTCTGCCGGGCATGGGCTGGTACAGAAACCACTCGTAGTATCGGTTGCTCAGATTTTGACCGGTAATGTGCCAATGCAGCAGCAGATTACCCCACGGAACACGCCCGGTAATACTGATATCAAAAGTGTTGAATGCGGGCATCAGCACAGACTGATCCGCAACGGCATGTCGCTGGCCCGTAAACTGATGCCGGAGTAAAAATCCAAACTGCCTGTACTTTAACCGGGCAGAATGAACGTGGCGATGGCCGGGAATCCACATCAGTCTTTGGCCTTCAAGGTGACTTTGTTGATGCCGGATAAAAGTACTTCGGTTCAGATTGTAACTCCCTTTCACATACCAGCCAATGTTACCTGCAGCACGGCCACCGGCACTTAATTCAAGCTCACCGCTTCGGCTGAGCACTGCCTGATGGTTGACCGGCTGCCAGCTAGCCCCCGTATTGATCCACTGTATCATGTTTTCGAGGTAACTGATGTTGAACCGGGAAGTAACATTCCATTGAACCCGGTCAGTTTGATGCAGATAATTTCCCTGCAACAGAGCAGTCCATGCATGTTCGGGCTCCAGTGCCGGGTTGCCGTAAGGGATCCAGTAGAGGTCATTCAATGTGGGGTGCCTGTAGTTTTTACTGATGGATAACATTTTGTGGAGCCCCTTCGGGGCTTTGTAGCGGAGGTTAATGAAAGGACTGAAGGTAGCCGGCTTCCCGTCAATTACCGGGATACGGAAGCCAGACTCCGCCATAAAATTTCCACCATCCGGCGTCCACTTAACCGAGGCATGGGTGTTGACTTCCATCCGGGTGCGAGATTGCTTGTAGTCATCAGCGTCTGCAAGGGTATAGTCTGCCAATACTGCCGATCTGAGCAACCATTGCGGACTCAATGCCGTAAACATACTGTATTCGGCAAGCCACTGCTTGCTGTAGCTTTCGGCATAGAGACTGATTACCGGATCTGCATATAACAGATCCTGCCAGAACCAGGCTGAACGCCATTCATGAGCAGTTTTGTTTCCGGTGTATTGCCAGGTAAGGGCTAGCCTCATTGCCCGGTCATCCTGAAACGCCTCACTGTTGCGTCCGGTTAGGGATGCGGGAATTTCCCTAGATGAAGCCTGGAGCCAGGCATAAAAGTTGACGTTCGATTGGTCTGTACTGTGTAAACCGGCCTGTAAATGCAGGTTTTCCATGCTTGTTCCGGCATGGCGCATAGTGTCTGTGGGTGAGCCGGGCAGTGTCCGGTTGGGAAATATGAACCGGTTATGACGGACTGAGGATTGAAAATCGGTGGAGATATACCGGTTGTTCCGGGGATGTTTCAGAGAAAAACCAACGCCGGTATTGATAAGGCCAAAGCTGCCGGCTGAAAAATTTGCCCTCAGTTCATGGTTTTCAGGTGCCTCAGGATTGTTCAGGATAATAGCCGGGCCCATCATTCCCGAGCCCAGAAAAGCACTCTGGGCATCGTGTAATATGGAGATGCTTCCTGAGGTTGCCGGTATGATAACGGCCAGATCAGCTACCCCGTTCATGGGTGATTGCACGTTGAAGCCGTTCCACAACACTGAAGTATGTGCGGCCTGCAAACCCCCTGTGGCCAACCCCGATGCGCTTTGCATGCGAATGAAACCGGTGGTTTGCATCAAGAGCGCTGAGCCCAGATGCTGTGCGGCATAAACGGTATCGAGCTGGGTAAAGGCTGCCGAACGGGCATAAAGTCTCCCTGTGTTCACCTCCACAGGCGGTCCTTCTACTACCAGGGAATCGCCACCCTTCACTTCAAAAGTACAACAAAGAGATATCCCCAAACAAAGAATCCCAAAAACGAAGTGCTTGCTTACCTGCAAACTTAAAGCTGTCACTTTGCGTGTTTCCATTACAACTGATTGTTTCAGTGTTTTTGGAAGCCGGACAGCTATGCGGACGGAAATGCCGAAGAGGCCGAATCATTTTTCAGGCTGTTGCTTTCACCCGAAGCAAGCCAACCGGGCTTCCGACATGGCAGGTCTTCTGACTTACCCGGTTGTTTGCGGCCTTCCCGTGACCCGAGGGCCCAGTGGCATGAGGATGCAAACAGCCATTCAGGGGCTTACAGCAGCGGGGACTGTTCCGGACTTTCACCGGATTCCCTTTTCATCTCCAAACGGAGAACCATGCGATGCAAAGATAAGCCAATAGTTTACAGGTGAGCCATTGTCTGTAAATATCGGACAATTTTTTATTCGTGCTTTAGTGGCTGTGCATGGTGAGTATGGCCAGCAGCAGGCCCAGGATAACCGCAGACATTTGTTTCCACGAGAACCGGTGCTTGGATGAGTCCGATTCGAACAGAATGGTGACCGAAATGTGGAACAAGCTGCCAATGACAATGGCGGTGAGGGGAATAATTACCGTTTCGAGCCCGTAAATTTCCTGAAAGAAATTGCCGGTAACGGCACCCAGCGGTGACATTAGCGCAAACAAGATCAACAACATCCAGCTTCTGAGTTGCGAAACTCCGCCATTGAGCAGCAGAACCATTAATGCGAAAGCTGCGGGTGCCTTGTGCAGCACAATTCCCCACAGTAAGTGATTGGCGTGGTTGTGGTCTGCGTGCAGTGCGTGATACCCGGTAAGTGGCAGCCCTTCAATAAACGAGTGTAAGCCCAGACCTATAAGCACGGCCAGTATGGTTTGCCTGCTTATTTTGTGGGTCTGCCCGTGATGGTGTACGTGGCCGTGTTCAATGCCGCCTGAAAGTGATTCAAGCAAAATTTGCAGCAAAAACCCAAGCAGTACAAAAAGCCCGGTATTGTAAGCCGTTTTTACTTCAAATACTTCCGGCACCAGATGAATAAAGATGATGCCCAGAATAAACGCACCACTAAAGGCCAGCACGTATTTGAGTATCCGTTCCATCCAGTGTCTGAGGCTGAACGCGGTAATACCGCCGGCTATACCGGAAAGGAACAGGATGATGTATTCCCACAAATGCATGTGTCAGTTTCTTTTTGTAATGATTTTTCGGTAAAGCAGGGCTGTGAGCAAACCGCTCAGTGTACCCAATACAAATCCCGCTGCAATGTCGCCAAAAAAATGTTTGCCCACATAAACCTGAGCAATGCCTATACTCATGGCCCAAAGTATTCCAGCAAGCCTTACCCAGATCAGATGGCTGGGCCATACTACCGATAAAAATACCACCAGGTGCATGTGATTCCAGGCATGATTAGAGGGGAAGCCGTACCTGCCTCCACAGGGCAGCAATCCCGGAACAGTAAGAACATCTTCCTGATAACAGGGACGCTCACGGGCCACCAACGGCTTGATCACTTTGGCACTCACCATGTCTACCACCACAATGGAGGCAATCAGCAGCATCACAATCAATAGTGGTTTATAAGCTGCCGACAGGAACAGCTTGAACAATAAAAATATGTAAAGAGGCAGCCAAAACCACGGGTTGCGCCAGACCATCATCAGCGGATCAAGCCAGGAGCCCGAAGCATGATGCTGGAACGCTTCGTACAATGCTATATCAAGTCCTGCTAAAAAATTCATGATTTGCTGCTGATTATGATCATTCTCGGTGAATCGGATCTGTACTCATCCAGCCTGTAGCTTCCGAAGCTAATGCCGGGCTTTAATCCGGCAAGGTTCAACAGGCGGCTGAGTGTAGAATAATCAAACAAACGGACTTTTTCCGTAAAATGAAATAATTGCCCCTGATGGTTAAATCTGATGTGTTTTTTTACGTATCCCTCTTCAATCTGTCTGCTGATATCAAATGTGATGCCGTCTGCTTCCTGAATGGTGTGAGGCACTAGTGTTTTTCTCACATGCCCTGCATTGAGAAAATCGATCACAAAAAGCCCCCCGGGTTGCAGACACGCAGAAACATTTTGCAATACTTTCAGATGTAATTCATCATCGTCAAAATAACCGAAACTGGTAAACAGATTGAATACTGCATCAAACGGCCCGAAATTGATGGGATCCAAAACATTGTGAACGCGAAATGAGGCTCCTTTCACTGCGTGTTGCCGGGCATAATTTATGCTTTGTTCACTGAGATCAACACCCGTAACCATGTATCCCAGCCCTGCCAGCACATTGGAATGGCGTCCTTTTCCACAGGCCAGATCGAGTACTTTTGCACCGGCTTGCAACTTCAGGGAATGGGAGAGAGCTGTAATAAATGCCTCTGCTTCCGCATGATCTCTGTTGCGGTAAAGGATATGATAGTATGGTGTATCAAACCAGTTGACATACCACGGCGAATTCAGTTTCATAGCGGATCAGTCCGTGAAGATGACACAAAGTTGCAACAATTTTTAAAACCGCCAATTAATAACAGATTATCAAACGAGCATCGGATTAAAATTCTAAATTTGCACCTCTTTAATTTGAGGGGTTAAATTCACTACATTGGCATTAATACAATCTGTATCGGGAATCAGGGGAACAATAGGCGGCCATCGCGGCGAAAATCTGACGCCATTTGAAGTGGTTCACTTTTGCAGTCAGTATGCAATCTGGCTGTTATCCGGATCGCGTTCCAATACAGTAGTCATTGGCCGCGATGCGAGGATTTCGGGTCCGGTGTTCAGCAGTCTGGTAGCGGCCACGCTGCAAAGTATGGGCGTTCACGTTATTGATCTTGGGCTGTCCACCACACCCACCGTTCAAATGGCCGTGGTCAGTGAAAAAGCAGGAGGCGGCATCATTATTACTGCCAGCCATAACCCGAGGCAATGGAATGCACTAAAACTGCTGAATGAATACGGAGAATTTCTTACGGCATCGCAGCTGGCTGAAATGAACCGTACTACCGACGATAATCATCAGGTTCAGTTTGCCACCGTGGACAAGATGGGGGCTTACAGCCTCAAAACCGGGTATATTGAGCACCATATCCGCGAAATTCTAGCATTGCCTGAAGTGAAGGCAGATTTGGTTGCCCAAAAGAAGTTTAAAATTGTGGTGGACTGCTGCAACAGTACTGCTGCCATTTCGGCCTTGCCGTTGCTGGAAGCCATGGGCTGCAAGGTTATCCCCCTGTTTGATGAAATGACCGGCAATTTTGACCGGAATCCGGAACCCCTGCCGGAAAGTCTACAGGCACTCAGCAAAAAAGTTACAGCTGAAAATGCTGATGCAGGTCTGGCATTTGACCCCGATGTTGACCGCCTGGCCATTATTTGTGAAGACGGTGAGCCATTTGGCGAGGAATACACCCTGGTAGCTGTAGCCGATTACATGCTGCGTTTTCACGGCGGCGGTGTTACCGTCAGCAATTTATCCTCAACCAACGCGCTGCGCGATGTAACCCTGAAGCACGGCGGTACTTATTATGCCTCCAAAGTGGGTGAAGCCCACGTGGTGGAAACCATGAAACTGAGAAAAGCCATCATCGGCGGGGAGGGCAACGGAGGGGTTATCCATCCCGGGCTCCACTACGGCAGGGATGCGCTGGCCGGTGCCGCGCTGTTTCTGACAGCCCTGGCACAGTTTGGCAAGCCGGTATCGTTCCTGCGCCGCACGTTCCCGCAATATGTGATCAGCAAAAACAAGATCCAGCTTCCACAGGGAACTGATCTGGGCGAACTTTTCGATCAACTGGCCAGGAAGTATGCCAAGCACCCCATAAGCAGGCAGGACGGACTTAAGTTGGAGTTTGACAACGACTGGGTGCACCTTCGCAGTTCCAATACAGAGCCCATTATCCGCATTTATGCCGAAAGCAGTTCAGAGGTAATAGCCAATAATCTGGCCAACAAGCTGAAGCAGGACATCAATGAGCTACTGCGTGGTGAAGCTGCAGACTAGATGCTTCTGATCCCGGTTTTGACAATATTTTCGGGTGGTTTTTAGGATCACTTTTTGTTTTGAGCCTTCGGCTCTCGTGGCCTTGTATGCGTAGCCCATACTTTATCACGGCCCGGGCAGGGCCGCCACAAAGAGATATCCATCATCAACATCAAAAGCGAAGTAAGGAGAAAAACGCTCCGGATTAAGGTGTAAGCCGGCATAGCCCTGATCATTAAGCACTGCAGCCCGGCATTCAGAGGAGTCATTAAAAAAAGGGGCCATGCGGTAATTGAGCTTACTGTGGATTATATTTGTGCCATGGATGATTACTCCGACTTGATTCTGTTGCTCATTACTGCGGGTACGCAGGGTATCATGGTGTTTGCAGGGTGGATCATACTGCGGTTTCCGCCCGGGCAACCCAACGCATGGTACGGCTACCGCACGCCGAGGTCGATGAAGAACCCGGAGCATTGGCGTGATGGCAATCGGTTTGCCGCTATTTTGATGATAAGGCTGGGACTGTGGGCCATGTTTATATCGGTGTTGTTCTATCTGATCGGTGCCAGTGAAACAGTCTGGATGATCTGGATATTGGGTTCAGTAATTGCCATAGCTGTGATAGTGGTGGTGCGTACCGAAAGCTATCTGAAGGATAAATACGGCAAATAGCCGGTGCTGAGGATGTGTAATTGTTGGGAGAAGGGCTTTTCTTATATTTTATCAAATCATCTAGGCTAAACCCTAACATCCGGCATTTGCACTACCGGAAAAAATCGTCTATCCACAGCCCAGGCATTGTGCAAACAAACTGGCAAATACTACAAGACACTGCGTCCCTTTCATGCGGGTAACCTCAATCTATGCACAGTATATCAATCCAGGAACACCAGTAATACAGTGAATAAACCTTAAGCAGATTCCAAAGCATAACTCTGCAGGGCATCGGCAATCTTTCTGTCATTACTCAGCCGGGGAACCTTGTTTTGCCCGCCCAGTTTCCCATGTGCCCGCATGTATGCAATGAAGCTGTCTTTTTGCAGCGGGGTGATGACCAGCGGTTTCAGGATTTTTCCTTTAATCAGATCGCGGTAATACATATTCTGAACCTGCATGCACCGATCCATAAACCGGGCTATTTCATCCAGGTTGCCCGGGATTTGGCTGAATTCGATGAGCCACTCGTGGTAGGGGAGTCCTTCAGCCGGGGTTACCATGGGGGCCACGGTAAACTCAGTAGCTGAAAATCCGAATTGATTCGCAGCCTCAAGCAAGGCGTGTTCTACTTCTTTGGCGATTACGTGCTCTCCAAATGCCGAGATGTAGTGTTTTGTGCGTCCCGTAACCCTGAGCCTGGGCGGATCAAGAGACACAAATTCAACGGTATCACCAATGTCGTATGCCCACAAACCGGCATTATTGCTCAGGATGATGGCGTAATTTACCCCGGTTTCCACCTGCTCCAGATTGAACCGGCGCGGGTTTTTGTTGTAAATCTCATCGGCGGGAACAAACTCAAAAAATATTCCGGAATTGACATTGAGCAAAAGTCCTTCGGCCTCAAGGCTGTCCTGAAAAGCGATAAAGCCCTCCGAGGCGGGATAAGTTTCCAGTCCTTCTACCGAACCGCCAAACAGCTTCTCCATTTCCACCCGGTACGGCTCGTAATTGACTCCTCCGAATACATAAACCTGAAGATTGGGAAACAGGCTTTTTATGGTGCTTTTTCCGCTTCGTTCCAGTAAGCGCTCAAGATACATTTGGACCCAGGGGGGAATACCGCTGATGAGGGTCATGTTGGCGTCAATGGTTTCATCAACAATGGCCTCCAGTTTGGTTTCCCAGTCCTCAATGCAATTGGTATCGTATGATGGAAGCTGATTGAGCCGCAACCAACCCGGGATTTGATGGTTCACAATTCCGGAAAGCCTGCCGGTGAGGATTGAACCTGTATATTCGAGTTTGGGGCTTCCCGAAAGAAAGATCATTTTGCCCCGCATGATACCAAAATTTCCGGTTTCAACCATATAATTGAACATGGTATTGCGCGCAGTTCCAAAGTGGTTGGGCAAACTTTCACGGGTTAGGGGAATATACTTGGCACCGCTCGTGGTGCCCGAAGTTTTGGCGAAATACATGGGCTTTCCCGGCCAAAGGACGTTTTTTTCACCCCGGATTATTTTGTCGATATAGGGTCTGTGTCCTTCGTAATCCCTGATGGGAACGGCCTGTATAAACTCATGGTAATGATGCACATCACTCAGCCGATGCTCTTTTCCAATGGCAGTAAACCGGGCAGTGGCTAGATTTTTTCTGAATTGCAAGTGCTGGTACTCTACCGCATTAACGGCAGATTTTCTAATGGATGACGCAATCCATTGAGCATAGGGTTTTATAAGTTGACCTCTTAAACTCATAACTTGCGGCACAAAAGTATTTATTTTTGACCAAACCAAATCCCGCCGTTTGTATGAGAAAATTTTTCTTTGCTTTCCTTGCTCTTCTTGCCATTTCATGCCGGCCTGATAAATCTTGTTTACCGGTACAAGGCCTCGAGCATGTGTTTTCCAGGCATCAGGTCGAGCAATGGTGCTGGGCCGGACTGATCCAGTTGGACATGATGGTAGTAGTGGATGACAATATGTTGATGGACGGCAGTTTTACGATGGAACCCTCTCTGAAACGGATACGACTGGATCGGGGAGACGGGCTGATAGGCTGGTTTGATGATGGCAACCTTTATGCCACACCGTTTCCCGATGATCCACCGCTTAATCCCGAAACACTGTGGATGTGGCCTCTGATAGCATCAGCGCCATATATTATACATACCCGAAACACGGAAAAACCTTCGGCAGGGAAGTTGTCGACGACGATGAATGGCATCATACTGACTGACATTGTATTTGGTACGCAGGGAGAATTGCTAAGTCTAAGGTTAGAAAGTGATGAAAAAAAAATAGGGAAAAAGTTAATGGGGAACATTATCTTTGATGATTACCGTGAGGGTGCGGAGATACCTTTTCCAACACGATGGGAAATCCGGGATCAAAACGGTGAATTGACCGGCAGGGTTCAGCTCAGGGATTGGCGATTGATACAGCAAGACCTGATGCCGTATATTTTTGAGAAACCTGCTGCCGTAGAGCGCATAAACTGATTGACTATGCCGTCTTTGTCATACATCCAGGGTCACATTCAGGACATTGACCAGCTGAGCTGGCTGAGCCGCGAATTTTTTCAGGAATCCCTGTTGCGGGATGCCGGAGCAGAAGCCATGGAACGAATCGACAACCTGTTCAGCCGGTCCATTATTCTTGAAGACCTCAATGATCCTGAGGTTGAATACTGGATTGTTCAGCTTGAATCAAAAGGCATCGGCTATCTCCGGTTACAGCACAATCACCCCAATAAAGGGAGTATATGTTTAAACCGCCTGATATTGTTACAGGCTTACTGGACCCGGGAAAGGCTTGAAAGTTTGCTGTCATTTGCCGAATACCGCGCCAGCAGAACAAATCTGCAGCCTCTGTATCTGGTAGGTTGGGAGATCCTTCACCCCGGGCGCAAATCCTTTGAAAAACTCGGCTACACAGCTACGGAAGTTGATTTGAATGACCAACTGGGGGCGCTGCAGCTCAGGCGGCAAAAATTTGTGAAACACCCGGAAGTAGCTGCTGCTGATGCCCCATAAAAAAAAGCAGTTCAGCGCACCAGCACCAAACTGCCTTTTACCTATCTGATCCAAAAAGTTTTTCAACATACACAATGCGGAAAAACCTTCTGTGACCCCGACAGGATTCGAACCTGTAACCTTCAGAACCGGAATCTGACGCTCTATCCAATTGAACTACGGGGCCATAACCGGCTGCAAAGGTACAAAAACTCTACCTGAATTCCGGATATAATTATCATCCGGAAAATTTGCCGAGTAGTTTTTCTGATAGCATTCCCAGAATGGAATCCGCTGTTAATCCGGGCAAAATTGCATGAAACAATCTCTAAAGCTACCTGACTATTGAAAACTCAAAAACTGATACTGAGAATAGGCAGATCTGAATGATTGATGAGGCTTTCAACGGTACTGCCTGCAAAAATCCTGCGCAGCGGACTGGGATTGGTGTTGACTATGGCCACCAGGTCGGCATCTATTTTTGTGGCAAAGGCTCTGATACCGGGTTCTATCCATTGCTGCGGATAAATATGCAGTTCGAAACGGTGATGCGGGTAAGGCTTGATGAACTCGTACATGTTAGCTCTGGCCATGGCCGCAGAAAGGCTCTGGTAACCAAGAGTATTGATGGAAAGAAGGTGGATTACACCGTCGCTTTCCTCAAACATCTTCATAAACCGGTTAAAGGCAGGCTGTTCTTCCTCCTTAAATGAAGATGAAAACACGATGTTGCGGAAGTCGACATCAGCTATGGGGTTTTTCACTACCAGGGCACAGGTTTTCAGGGTTCTGATCACCCGCTGAGTATTGGAACCGATCAACAGCTCATTGATGCCGCTGGAGCCATGCGAACCCATCACTATCAGATCACCACCGGCTTCACTCACCGCATCCTTGAGCGAATGAATGAACTTGCCGCCTTTTACAAGCATACCGACATGGTTATTGCCTGCATCGTGTTCAGCCGCCAATGCCTTGATCCGGGATGTAATTTCCCCATAGATGTCCTTATGATCCTGAGCGATTGTAGTCTTATCGGAAAACCCTGCCGGCAATCGATCACTGACATGCAGCAGGGTGGTTTTGGCACGGTGAAAACGCGACATTTTAAATCCGGCATCAATGGCATAATTCGCAATGTCTGAAAAGTCGGTAGGTATAACGATGTGCTTGACCATAGCCTGACAGCATGTTGATTAGTGTGCCAAGATATTGTTTTTTTCCGGTTGTTGCTGCTTATTTGTGCAATCTATCACAGCGTTTTTTTCGGGATGTTATGGATAACTTTTTATTGGCCGGAACCAATGCCATGTGGCAGGCCGCAAGTTTCTTCACACCCATTCTGCCACATGGATAAAACGAAGATCTACGCCGGCTAAAGTCGATAACATAATGACCGGAAAGGCGTTTACTTCATTCAGATAACTACCTGTTTACAATGATGTGGAAAGGCCTGGTCCTGTACTTTTTGACTTTGTTTTTTTCATGGGCTGCTACAGCACAGCCTGTACGCGATACAATTCCGCCCGAAAGAGATGCATATCAGCACCGGATTATGCAGGAAACCCTGCATGGGGTGTATATCCCCCGCGATTTACAGGATGTTTTTGCACAGCTCAATGAATTGATGGAACCCGGAACCAGGCAGCGATTCAGGGATATGCCTGAAGATGAGCTGGAAAAAATGAATACTACTTTGGGGCAGTGGATACGTGTCAACTGGGGATTTTATGACGGATCCCGGTTAACCGCCTACCTCAATCAATACAATGTTAGCTGGCCTGAAGACATGAGTGAGCTCATTATCATTACCTACCACAGGTATCTCAATCAAAAGCCCCTGGGTATTAAGGAACTTGTTGATCATTACACCGAGAAGAAGTACAATTACTGGATGAAACGGGTAGTTACCGAAGATGATCAGTGATTTTTTTTAGCATTGGCACAGTGCCATCTTACCAGTTCTCCAATTATCATGAGCTATTAAAGTATAACAAAAACTTGATCTATTTAGGGACAATCAATCAAGTTCATCCATGATGATCTTAACTTGACTTTAAACAAAAGGAAGGTCGTTTTTAATGATTTCCCATATGATAATGTCATCGATTCCAAAGTACTCATGAATAACAATTATTCGCAATCCAATTATTTGCTTCCAGGGTACTGCCGGATAGCACTCTCTTAATTCTTAGGTCAAATGTTTGCATGACTCACCAATTACCTGAAGTTGACGGATACAGGCATCCTGCATCATGGAGCTCTATGTGAAAATCGTATAATCTGAATCAGATACATGTTTCTCTATTGATTCTATTGCATCCAAAACATGGCAAAGCCTAATCCTGTCTCCAAACTTATTGGGCATAAATTAGCTCCTTTTCAGCATCAATAACAGGCTTTAGATGCCTGGAAACTGCATTTTCAGAATCCAAATCAACTTCCTCATTAAGAAACTCTTCCAAATCCAGTTTCATTTGAATAAATAACAATCCAATCTTCTGACTGTAGTCCAGCTCAACCAGCAGATCAATATCGCTGCCGACCTTCCCTTCTCTGCGGACAAATGTTCCAAAAAGATAAGCCCTGATTAGAGGCTTATCTGCCAGGTATAGCTTGATTTGTTCTATTTTTTTATCACTTAGTTTCATGAGTCTGTTCATGGGCATTATTAGTAACCAAGATAATTGCCTGGTATTCCAATGATACTTGTTTCTTGACAAAATCACTATCACCACCGCACTAATACCCAATCCTTTTTTTATTCTTAATTTTGCAGCCTAAAAAAATTGACTTTGCAACACAATATGAAATACTACAATAATGTGCTCGAAACCATAGGTAATACCCCGCTGGTGAAAATTAACCGCCTGGCTGCCGACATTCCTGCACTGATTTTGGCAAAAATTGAAACCACCAATCCCGGTAATTCGGTGAAGGACCGGATAGGACTTAAAATGGTGAATGATGCGGAGAAAGCAGGTTTGCTGAAACCCGGTGGCACCATAATTGAATGCACCTCGGGAAACACCGGAATGGGAATAGCTCTGGCGGCCATACATAAAGGGTATCGATGCATTTTTACCACCAATGACAAGCAATCAAAACAAAAAATAGATCTGCTCCGTGCCGTGGGAGCCGAAGTAATAGTTTGCCCAACCAATGTAGAGCCTACCGATCCGCGGTCGTACTATTCAGTAGCGGAACGCCTCAACAAAGAGATTCCCAATTCATTTTGGGTAAACCAGTATGACAACCTCTCCAACCGCCAAACTCACTACGAACAAACCGGGCCAGAGATCTGGGAACAAACCGAAGGTAAAATCACCCATTTTGTTGTCGGTGTGGGAACCGGAGGCACCATCTCGGGAATAGGCCGTTTTCTGAAAGAGAAGAATCCGACCATTAAAATCTGGGGAATCGATACCTATGGGTCGGTATTCAAAAAATACCACGAAACCGGCGAGTTTGACGAGAAAGAGATCTATCCGTACATCACCGAGGGAATTGGAGAAGACATTATCCCCAACAATGTTGATTTTGACATTATCGACCATTTTGAAAAAGTAACCGATAAGGATGCTGCGGTTTATACCCGTGAGCTCGCCCGAAAAGAAGGTATGCTGGTGGGAAATTCAGCAGGAGCAGCCATGGCCGGACTTATTCAGCTCAAGGATCAACTGAAGGAAGGTGACGTTGTAGTCATTTTGTTCCACGATCATGCCAGCCGTTACGTTGAAAAAATGTTTAATGATGACTGGATGCGCGAACGCGGCTTCCTGGATGACGAGCTGACGGTTAAAGACCTGATAGCACTCAAACCGGACAAGTCATTCATCAGCATCAGTACCGGTGAAACCGTTGAAACGGCACTTCACCTGATGAAGCAGCGCGACATAAGCCAGATACCGGTGATGGACGGTGAAAAGATGGTGGGCAGTATAACCGACAGGGTGATCCTGAATCACATGCTTGAGCAGCCAGGTCAAAACGGAACCACTACCGTTGCCGAGATCATGGGAGAACCTTTTCACGAAGTAGAATTGACCATGTCGTGCAAACAGCTCAACAAATATATCAGCAAGGCCAATCCTGCAGTTTGGGCGAGGGACAAGGCCGGAGCCAAATATATAATTACTCAGTACGACCTTATCCACGCTTTGTGAGAAAATTGTAAAGCGGGGCTTAAAAATACTTGCATGCATTAGCTGAGCATTTGTACCTTTGAGTTTCAGGTAGTTTTACTGTTAAAATCCAGATTGCCATGCCAGACAATGACCCATTGAATCCGGAGCCCGGAATGTGCGTTACTTATACGCGAAGCTTTTCACCGGAAGAAGTAGCCACCTTTGCCCGCATTTCCAACGATGACAACCCCATCCATCTAGATGAAGACTTTGCCGCCAGGAGCATTTTTGGCAAAAGAGTGGTACATGGTATTCTGGTTACCAGTATGTTCTCCAAAATATTTGGTACCATCTATCCCGGCAATGGCGGCATTTACCTCAGCCAGAATACCAAATTTCTGAAACCGGTATTTGTGAATATGGAGATCACCGCCCGGGTAGAGCTCATATCATTTGAGGCCGATAGCCGCAAGGGATTGTTCTCAACTGAAATTCTGGATCAGAATGATCGCCTTATGGCCGTGGGTGAAGCCAAAATTTTGTTTCCGCCGGCCATGTCCTGATCATTTAATTCATTGAGGGATTGATTTTCTCAATGCACATTAGGGGCATGAATGAGGTTAACGTCAGAGGATGATCTTGATACCGCAGGGCTTGATTCGAGACAAATATGCCTTGCCGGCACAAAACTGCTACACTTTCAAAAATACCTGCCCGTCTTTCAGGTTTTCGGCAACATTGGTCACGGTAGATTGGGTGAGAAGTTTGATGATGTCATTGCGTATCGGCAAAAACTGATCATGCAATGGGCAGGGCTTTTTGGCATCGCATTGTTTCAGACCCAGGGCACAGTTTTCAAAAAGTCCCGGCCCGTCTATGGTGGTCACCACATCTATCATCTTAACATCCTTCCGTTGAACTTCGCTCATGTCAAATCCACCATTGGGGCCTTTTGTTGACTGGATGATATTTCCTCTCACCAGCGTTTGCAGGATTTTGGCTGTAAATGCTTCAGGAGAATCTACGGCTTTGGCTATCTCCTTAAGTCCTACCCGTTTTCCCTGATGAGAAGCACGCGCTATGTGTAAAACTGCTCGTATGCCGTATTCGCAGGCTTTTGAGAACATGGTATTGAGGTTTCAATTAACGAAGCACAGGATTGAATTTCCCGGGTTTAACAAAAAAATGCCTGCAAAGATGATTAATTGGATGCGAATATCCGAATTATTTTTTCCCTTATGTATGGTTCACCCATTGCAGGGAGTACAGGTCTTTACGACGGTCTTTCAGGTTGGTTACACTGCCGTAATTGTGCAGGTCTTTGAGCAATTCGGTATCCGCATCGCAGATGAGTACCATTTCATTGTTGGCAATGGCTTCAGATTTGAGCCCGTTGAACGGAAAGGCAAAATCGCAGGGAGTAAACACTGCAGATTGCGCATACTGAATGTCCATATTTTCTACCCTGGGCAGGTTGCCTACGGAGCCGGCAATGGCCACGTAACATTCATTTTCAATGGCGCGCGCCTGTGCACATAACCGAACCCTTGAATAGGCATTTTGAGTATCGGTAAGGAAAGGAACAAACAGAATGTTCATACCATCATTGGCCAGCAACCGCGGAAGCTCGGGAAACTCAACGTCATAGCATATTAACACGCCAATAGGGCCGCAATCGGTTTGTATTACTTTCACGGTATCGCCGCCCTGCAGCCCCCAGTATTTCCTTTCGTCCGGTGTTACGTGTATTTTGGAATACTCTTCCATGGTGCCGTCGCGCCGGCACAGATAACCCACATTGAACAGCTTGCCGTCCGTTTCCCGCGGCATGCTTCCGCCTACGATGTTCACATAGTACTTGACGGCCAATTCTACCAGTCTGTCGCGAACTTCGTCTGTGTACTCAGACAGTTTTTTCATGGCTTTGGCCTCAGATATTCCCGGATAATTGGCAATCAGCGGGGCATTGAAAAACTCCGGCAATAAACAAAAATCGGCATTATACGAAGCTACGGCATCCACAAAAAACTCTACCTGCTCAAACAGTTCGTCCAGTGATTTATATTGCCGCATTTGCCATTGTATCAGCCCCAGGCGAACATAGGTTTTATCTTTTTTCAGAAAGCTTTCCTTTCGCTCATAGTAAATATTGTTCCACTGCATCAATATGGCATACTCCCTCGACTCCTTGTCATCAGGCAGGTATTTGCGGATCAGCCGCTTGACGTGAAAGTCGTTGGAAATCTGAAAATTGAATACAGGGTCATCTATTTCCTTATCTCGAACTTTAATGACGTATTCACGTGGAGTCATCGTTTTAGCATATTTGTAGTAGTTGGGTATCCGGCCCGCAAAAATGATCCCTTTTAAATTCAACCGCTCACACAGCTCTTTTCGCGCATCGTACAACCTTCGGCCCAGCCGCATCCCGCGAAATTCAGGTCTGATAAATACATCGATGCCGTACAGAATGTCACCCTTGGGGTCGTGAGTGTCAAATGTTTCATTGCCGGTAATTTCCAAATAGGTATGGTCGTCCCCAAACTTCTCGTAGTTCACTATCAGCGAAAGTGCGCAACCGGCTACCTGATCATCGATAATGATTGCCAGCTGGCCTTCGGGAAAAATGTCGATCAGCTTGCGCATGTGTTCCTTGTCCCAGTAAGAGTTTTCCATGTCGCCATAAGAGCTGATCATGGTTTTCCGGAACGAATCGTAATCGCTGTAGTTGAGGTTTCTGATAAATATCTGGTCCATGACTCAAAAATTGTACTTATATCCAATAAGACCTGGGGTCAAATTGTTCTGCAATGGCAATATTACGGATTTCTGATGCAAGGCTCAGGTCTTCGTAGAGGATGGATTCTGGGTGTTGATGATACATAACTTTTTGTGGGTACCGCAGAGCGGTACTGTGACCAAAATTGACCCGCAACGTAGCAGTAAAAGTTGACATGTTGGCTTTTCATCGGGGCAATTTACTATTCAGTAAAGCATTATCAAAACATTTTATAAGCTTTGATAATCAGCTGATTGATGTGTTTTACTTAGAATAGCCTTGCCATTTAGGACAAAATAGTCTTAATTATTAGGGCTTTTATTTTACGGATTGTCAGTTATTTTATACTTTTGTGTCTTAGGGCCACATGCTTTTTCGCAGTGAACGAGAAGTGGCCAGGCTAAAATGATGGAGTATGAAAAGCTATTGGCCGGAAAAACGCAGTTTGAGGCACAAACAATTGAAAATTCCTGCAAATAACCTTCTCATCCGGCTAATTCCTCATTATCATTGATGTTTATGCCAGAGCATGCAGCAGTAATGCAGCTGATGGATGCATTACAAGTTCCGGTTATCCTGCTTGAGCCTTCGGAAAGCAACCAATACCTGATCAGCATGATCAGTAGTCAGGCTTTGGGTCGGGATGATTTGTTGCATCAAACTGTCAGTGGTAAGGACTTTTTGATCTGGATCACCGAAAATGGAGAAGAGGATGTCAAGTTCAAGGCAAGGTTTATTAAAAAATTCAAAGCTGCTATCAGGGAAACTATAGCTACCGGAAAGGAACAGGTTTTCCAATTCGGGTTTAAGTCTTCTTCCGGGAATAGTTTAATGGCAAGGTGGTGCCACCATCTTCAATATCCAATATTGGATGCCGGGGGTAGAGTGATACAAATCGCATTGCTGCCCGCGGGATATGCGAATCCTTTATCCGGGTTTGGGAAGCCGGCTGAGTTGACTCCTCAGGTTGACCCGGAACAAAAAGATATCCCCAAAAAACAAACAGTATCTGATTATACATTCGGATACCAACCGTTAAGCACTGCCGGCCAAAGTGAAGATCCGGGTAAAGCAATACAGGACAAACTTTTCAGTGCTATGGTTAAACACAGTGCTGACGGCATAGTGATTTTGGATGGGAAAGGACGTGCCATCAATGTTTCACCTTCGGTAGAGCGCATTTTGGGTTACACTGTAGAAGAGGCTCAGCAGTTTAACTTTGATGATCTCATACACCCTGATGACCGGCCTATGGCCATGGAAAAGTTGAAGGAAGTGATGGCCAATCCCGGTATTCCGGTGGAAGGACATGTAATCCGCACAAAGCACAAGGATGGAAGCTGGCGGTGGATTGCAGCCACACTTACCAACCTGCTGCACGATCCTGAGGTCAAGGGCGTAGTGGATAACTTCAGGGATGTTACCGAGCTGGTGATCTCCAATCAAAAGCTGAATACTGCCATTTTTGATCTGGGTGAGCGGATGAAGGAACTCACCTGCTTGTTTAAGGTTACTCAACTTGCGGTGAGTGTACATGATATTGAGCAACTTCTGAAACTGGCGGCTAAAATTATTCCGCCCGGGTGGCAATATCCTGAACACACACATGTATTGATTAACTTCGATAAGAAGCAGTACAAATCACGAGGTTTTAGGGAGTCATCGCATCATCTAGAGTTCAGTCATGACTTCGAGGATGGTTTAAGTTTGACCATCAGGGTTTATCACGAAGATCATTCTGTTGCCGATGCCAGGGCGGCATTTTTAGATTCAGAAAAAGTATTGCTCAATAATCTGGGCAGTCAGCTTGTGTTGAGTATTAACAATATGCGTGCTGCTCAGCAGTTACAACGAAGTGAAAAACGACTCCAGACTATCATTGACTCCGAACCGGAATGTATCAAGGTGGTGTCTCGCAAAGGTATTTTGCTTGACATGAACCCTGCAGGTCTCACCATGTTGAATGCTGAAAACAGAAGGGACAAAGTTGTTGGCAAAAAGGTTTCTGAGCTGATCCATCCTGGTGATTGGCACGTTTTTCAGGCCATGCACAAGCAGGCTTTGCGGGGTAAAACTTCAGAAAACAGATTTCGCATCATCAGTTTTGATGGCAGTATCAAGTACACGGAGAGTGTTTCAGTACCCTTAAGGGATCATCAGGGAAATATAGAGTCGGTACTGAGTGTTACCCGGGATATTACAGCCAGACACAAGGCAGAAGATGCATTACAGCGGGCTATCCACCACCGCGACTTGTTGCTTCAAAGTACCGCAGAGGGCATTTACGGAATTGATGTAGAAGGGAGATGTACTTTCATTAATAAAGCCGCACTGGAAATGCTGGGTTTTTCCGAAGAGGAGTGTATAGGGGTAAATATGCATTCCCTTATTCACCATACTCACTCAGACGGTAAAGATTTTCCTGAAACTGAGTGCCCGATCTACTTGACCACACTCACGCGTGAAGGCTGCAGAGTGAATGACGAAATTTTCTGGAAAAAGGACGGTTCCCCGCTTGAAGTCAGGTATATGTCGAATCCTGTATTGGATGCCGATAAGGTGATAGGTTCGGTAGTTTCATTCATTGATATAGCTGAACAGAAAAGGGCCAAAGAGGAAATTCTGGAGTCCAGAGACAGATTCCAGTCCCTGGTACAATCCATTGATGGGATTGTATGGGAGGCCGATGCAAGGACTTTTGAATTCACCTATATAAGTCCGCAGGTCAAAGATGTTTTGGGCTATACGCCCGAAGAGTGGTTGTCTCAGAATAATTTCTGGTACGACCATATTGTGGAATCGGATCGTAACCATGCCTTGAATCATTGCAAATCGCAGGTAGAAAAGCTGGCTGACTACACCATGGAATACCGGTTTCTGGCTAAAGACGGTTCTGAAGTGTGGATCGAGGATATAGTATCGGTTATTGCAAGGGATAATAAGCCCCACTGGCTTCGGGGTATAATGGTTGACATTACTGCCAGGAAGAACCTGGAGCAGGAAACGCTGAGAACTAAAGAATACCTGGAGCGGATCATGGATCAGTCGACAGATATTATCTGTACGGCCGATTCATCAGGAAATTTTATTACGGTCAGCCGGGCAGCGGAAAAAATTTGGGGATATGCACCGGAAGAGCTGGAAGGTTCTTCATTTCTCAAGCTATTACATCCTGATGATCTGGAGAAAACCCGGGCTATTGCCGCTGAGGTCAAAGGTGGTCAAGTAATCTCCAATTTCGAGAACAGGTATATCCGAAAAGACAATAAGGTAGTGGATATGGTTTGGTCTGCCCGGTGGAGCGAAGCGGATCAGATGTTGTATTGTATTGCCAGGGATGCAACGGCTAAAAAGAAGGCTGAGCTCCACATGCAGCAACTCATTAACAATACCGAGGAGGCCTTTGTGCTGTTGAACAAAAAGCTGGAGATCATTTCTTTCAATCAAAGTTTTTTAAGGCAGTACAAACAGTACCTGGGCAAAGAAGTGAAATTGGGCGACTCGATCATGGATTATGTTTCTCCCTCACGTGTTCAAACTACATCGGCTATTTATGACAGGGTTTTACAGGGTAGCAAGGAGGAGTCAGAACTGATAATACCACTTCCGGATAATGATCAGATTATTTTTCATCTCCGATATAAACCGGCACAAAACAGCAAGGGAAGCATTATTGGTGTTTTTGTGTCTATAGTTGACATTACGGAAAAGAAACTAGCTCTGGATCAGATACGTGAATCAGAAGCCAAGTATCGTACGCTGTTCAATGTCAACCCCCTACCATGCTTGATCTATGCGCTGGATGATTTGAAAATACTGGATGTTAATCAGACTGCCATAGACCATTACGGATACTCCAGACAAGAGTTTTTGCAAAAATCCATCTATAATATCCGCCCCAAAGGAAAGATCAAGGGTATGAAGGAGGGTTTTAAAAAGATTTTTGAATCCAAAGGCACGGTTGATCTGGGTATCAACACCCATATCAGGAAGGATGGCAGTTTCATTCTGATGGATATGAGGGGGCACAGGTTTAACTATCAGGGCCGGGATTGTGTACTGGTAATTGGCCATGATGTTACGGAGAAAGAGAAATTGCTCAATGAGCTTTCTGCGAGCAATCAGCGATTTGAATATATAACTGAAGCCACTTTCGATGCCATCTATGATTTTGACTTGAGAAGTCTCGACATGTACTGGGGCAGTGGCTTTCAGTCGATGTTCGGGCATCCGGTTGGCAATGCGCAATCCAATTATGCTCAGTGGTATAACAATGTCCATCATGATGACATAGACCGTGTGCTGGGTACTATAGAAAAAACACTCACCGGCGGCAAGGTCAACTGGCAAGAGGAGTACCGGTTCAGAAGAGCTAACGGTGAGTACGCTCATGTAATTGATCGTGCAAAGGTACTGAGAAACAATAAAGATGAGCCTTACCGCATAGTAGGTGCTATGCAGGATGTAACGGAGAGCAGGTATCTGCATAAGCTTGAAGCCCTTGAACGGTTGATCCTTCAGATGCACGCGGACGCAGGAAACGATCTTAAAAAGATCTTTATGGCCTTGCTCACCGGTCTGGAGGAGATTCATCCCGGGCAGAAGTTGTCATTACAGGAAGTTAAACATAATCAGTTGTTTGACCTGGCTTCACCATCGCTTTCACCCGGGTATCTTCAGGCAATCTCAGGTATCAGCATTGGCCCTGCTGTAGGATCATCAGGCACAGCTGCGTTTACGGGGCAGGAGGTATTGGTTGATAATGTATTTAAGGATGCTAAGTGGAAGGACTTTCACCATCTGGCAATGGAGTATGGGTTTAAAGCATGTCATTCTTTTCCCGTAATTGACGGTAGCGGTGACATAAAAGCAGTGCTGGCCACTTACCATAAAAGCGCTACGCCTTTATCGGCCATTGAACTGTCCAGTGTCAGCTGGGCAGTAAATGTGATCAGGATTATTTTGGAAAACCATTACCAACGCCAGGCCATTGAAGAGAGCAATGAAAGGTACCATTATGTAAACTTAGCCACCCGTGATGCCATCTTTGACTGGAATATCGACGGAAACAGAATCTATTGGGGGCGAAGTTTCAAGAGAATGTTTGGCTATGAAGACCACAATGAGACATTTACCATAGAGGAATGGCTAAGCATGATCCATCCCAAAGACAGAGACAGGGTGAGAGAGGAGCTCAACTTCTTTATCCATCAAACGGAAGAGATCAATGGCTCCCATGAATACAGGGTAAGGTGTAAAGACGGATCATATTTACCCATCGAAGGAGTAGGCTACCTGATCAAGAATGAAAAGGGCAAGGTTTACCGGATGATCGGTGTTTTGCGTGATCTTACCCGAGCGAAACGCGAGGAAGTTCACAAAAAGTTGCTGGTAGACTCTGCGGCCATGTTCAACTCGGATGGATCACTCCATGATGTTTTAAGGGAAGTATTGGAAAGGTTAACACAAACTTTCAGGTATGATTTGGGCGAAGTTTGGCTGGTGAATCAGGAAAGTGACCGGATTTTACCGCTTACCATTTGGCCCGATGATGCAAATTTCAAAAAGTTTTTTGCCTCGAAAAAAACCGCAGATGGACTGGAAAAAGGTATAGGGCTTCCCGGAGAAATATGGGAATGTGGTGAGTTCAGATATTGGACTGGTGTTCAGGATAACGAGCATTTTTTAAGAAAAAAGGAAGCCGGCAAATTGGGCATTCATACCATGATGGGGATCCCCCTGATTTCACAAAGCAAGGTTATAGGAGCTGTAATACTGGGGGTAAAACATGAGATTACAAAGGATTTGATCATACCTGACCTAATTGAGAACTTTGGTGCTCGCCTGGGCACAGAAATAACTCGCAAACAGATAGAAGAAGAACTCAATGAGATCTTTGACAATGCACCGGATGTCATTTGCCTTCTTGACCGGTATGGTGTATTGCGTAAAGTCAATCCCGCATTTTATGATCTTACCGGATATGTAGAAGGTGAATTGATTGGCACTCCGTTGGAAAATTTGTTGCATCCTGATGACCGGAAAAAGGTAATGCAAAAACTGTTGGGAGCTGGAAAAGAAAAAGGTCAGTATGCAGAGGCCAGGATTGTGTCCAAATTAGGAGTAATACGGTGGCTGGCCTTGAGCTCGACGTTCTCCAGAGATCAGAACAGAGTGTTAGCCATGGCCAAAGACCTGACCGTTACCAAGCATTTTGAAAAACTACTTGACCGGGCTACTGATCTTGCCACAATAGGAGGCTGGGAAGCTGACCTGGCAACTGGAACTATTTTCTGGAGTAAAATAACCCAGCAGATCTATGAAACCCCACTGGACTACACCCCGGATTTTGAATCAGCATTGATTTTCATGAAAGACGATGCTGATCGCGACAAAATGGTGCAATTGGGTATGCGGGCAATAGAAGAAGGTAAGCCCTGGGATGAGGAGTTTCTGATTATTACCATGAAAGGAAACGAAAAATGGATCCGGTCAATCGGTGAGCCGGAGTACTTAAACGGTCAGTGCATACGCTTAATCGGAAGTATTCAGGATATCACTGAGCGAAGAAAAGGCGAATTATTGCTCGTAAAGAAAACCAAGCTATTGTCTGCCATTACCCTGGTGAATACATCACTACTGCAGCGTGAGAATTGGGTTGATACTATTACCGATACATTCGAGGTGGTAGGCAAAGCCGTGGAAGTGGACCGGGTATACTATTTTAAGTTTGATTACACGGGCAATGACAAACCTAAAACGGTAAGTCAGCAATTTGAGTGGGCGGCTAATGGTGTTCAAGCCCAGATTGAAAATCCTGAACTACAAAGTTTACCTGTTGAGTTGGTTGGAGAGTTCATTGAACCTCTGTACGAGCAAAAAATATTCAAGGCTATTGTAAGCCGTATGTCGAAAGGTTTTACCCGCGAAATTCTGGAATCGCAGGATATACTTTCCATATTAATACTTCCCATCATCATTGACGACCAACTCTGGGGGTTTATCGGTTTTGATGATTGCAAGAATGAAAGGCAATGGACAGAAGACGAAATTGATTTTCTCAGAACCATCACCCATAACTTTAACTCAGCAATAATCAGTCAACAGGCGGAAGATGCCATCAAAGCTGCACTGGATGAAAAGCATACCATACTCGAAAGTATAGGAGACGGATTCTTTACCCTGGAGAAAGACTGGACGGTAACCTACTGGAATTCCATGGCCGAGAGTTTACTTAAAGAACCCTCATCAAAAATACTGTACAGGAATCTATGGAATGTTTTCCCCAAAGATATGGCCATGGAATCTTTTGAGGCCTATTCTTCTGTAATGGAATCCGGTGAGCCGAAGCATTTTGAAACTTTTTACCCGGTACTCGACAGTTGGTTTGAAGTGAGTGCATACCCGTCAGCCAAAGGGATTTCGGTGTATTTTAAAGATATTACGCTGAAGAAAAGAGCACAGGAAGAAGTACTGGCATCCAATCAACGCTTTCAGAAAGTGGCTGAGGCCACTCACGATGCAATATGGGACTGGGATATCAACAACAACACTCTGTACTGGGGACACGGATTTTCAACATTGTTTGGGTATGATGTTGAAACCTTTGAACCTAGTATTGATGCTTGGGCAGCCTGCATACATCCTGAAGATATTGGTAAAGTGCTTAGTTCATTGCACATGGCCATTGATGATCCTGGTGCAGATTCCTGGAAATGTGAGTACCGTTTCCTGAATTCAAAACAACATTATGCATACGTAGTGGATCGTGGTGCTATAATAAGAGATAACAATAATGTTGCAACCAGAATGGTAGGAGCCGTACAGGATATTACAGGACGTATGGAACACGAAAAGTCTCTCCTGCGTCTCAATGAACAACTGGAAAAGAGCAACAAAGAACTGGCCAAGTCCAATGCCGAACTCGAACAGTTTGCCTACATCGCATCACACGATCTTCAAGAGCCGCTCCGTATGATCACCAGCTTCCTGGCTCAGCTCGAAAAGAAATACATCGATATCCTCGATGAGAAAGGGAAGAAATATATCCACTTTGCCGTTGATGGTGCGCGACGCATGAGGCAGATAATACTTGATCTGCTCGACTACTCTCGTGTTGGCCGTACGGAAGACAAACTCGAAAAGCTGGATGTCAGAGCAATGATCGACGATATTCTGGTTCTCTTTCAAAAGCAGATCAGTGAAAAAGGAGCTGAAGTTGAAATTGGCGAAATGCCGGTGATACACTCCTTTAAATCACCGATTCGGCTGGTTTTACAAAACCTCATCGACAATGGCTTAAAGTATCACACTGAAGGAGCTATACCCAGGTTGTCCATTCAATATCGTGATCTGGATACTCACTGGCAGTTTTCTGTGCAGGATAATGGCATTGGTATAGACCCAAGCTATTTTGAAAAAGTTTTCATCATTTTTCAAAGACTGCATCAAAGGGATGAATTTACCGGTACGGGACTGGGATTGGCCATTTCCAAAAAAATAGTTGAAAATCTTGGCGGGAAAATTTGGCTTGAATCACAACCCGGCAAAGGAACCACGTTTCACTTCACCCTCAGAAAGCAGAATGAAAAATGAATGGGTGGAAGAGATATACAAAAAGAGTTATTGAAACCATAGTTCCTTCAGGTCAATCGGTAGCCGACAGACTGCCTTATTGGCGCAATTTCCTGTTTGCGCAAACTGTTATTTACTTCATTCCATTATGCACAATTGCCTTGATCCCGGGTGTATGGGCAGGCTTTGCCCATAACTTACCCCTGGTAGCCTATGTGGATATGCTGGCTTTTGTTACCTTGCTTATTATCGGCTTTGTACCGGGAATCCGCATTGTGCTCAGAAAGTGGTTATTCATCCTCAACCTCTATTTCTTATCCCTGGTTCTGCTGCTGTATGTTGGCACTGCCGGCCCCGGACTGGTTTACCTGTATGCCGTATGTGTACTGGCTATGCTCATTTTCAGCAGAAGGTACACTTTTGTCTGGAGTATTATTAACCTCGTTATTTGTACCGGAATTGCCCTTGCCATTTACACCGGATACCTCCCTGAAAGCCGGTTAAGTGATCTGAAGATCCAATCCTGGATCACTATTTCGGCTAATTTGATTTTTCTGTGTTTTTTGACTTCCCTGCTGATTTCTTATTTACTGGGTAGACTTGACAGAAGTTTGCGCAAGGAACAGATGCTGAACAGTCGTCATACTGCCGCTATTAGCGAACTGAAAATGAAACAGGAAGAACTGGAGCAGTTTACCGCATTTGCCTCCCACAATTTGCAAGAGCCTGTTCGTGTGGTCCACAGCTTTATTACATTGTTTCAGCGGAAATACGGCGATCGAATCGACAAGAAAGGGCAGCAGTATCTTTATTATGCAGCCGATGGAACTGACCGCATGAAACGCAACATTAAAAGCTTGCTCGATTTTGCCAAAATTGACGGCATTCAGGTTCAGAAGGAGGAAGTCGACCTCAATGAAGTGATCCACGAAGTGAAACTCGCTTTGAAACGCCCTGCACAACAAATTGGTGCGCAGATCATATGTGACCATTTACCGGAAATTTACAGCTGGAGAGTACTGCACTTTCAGGTATTGTACAGCTTAGTAGGCAATGCATTGAAATACAGGGATTTAATCCGGCAAACTAAAGTAAATATCAGTGTTGAAGAAAGCCTTTCTGAGTATGTTTTTTCGGTTTCGGACAACGGAATCGGAATTCCGGAAGAGCAATTCGAAAAAATATTCATAATTTTCCACCGCTTACATACCCATGAAGAATTACCGGGTACAGGTCTGGGGCTGTCCATCGTACAAAAAGCGGTGAGCAAATGGGGAGGCAGGGTCTGGGTTCAGTCAAAAAAGGGTGTAGGAAGTACGTTTTATTACAGTTTTCCCAAAGTTTACGATTCATGAAACATGTCAACATTTTACTGGTAGAGGATAATGAAGGCGATATCCTGCTGACTACAGAAGCGCTTGAAGAAGGAAAAGTGCTCAATAAGGTAGATGTAGTGCGTGACGGAGAAGCAGCTATCCAGTTTCTGAATAAAACCGGCAAGTACGAAAATGCCAGTACGCCGCACGTTATACTGCTCGATGTCAACCTCCCGAAACGCAACGGACATGAAGTTTTGCATTACATCAAGCAATCAGAGCAGCTCAAGCATATTCCCGTAATTATGCTCACCACTTCGTCTTCTGAACGAGACATCAAACTGGCCTACCAAAACTACGCTAATTGTTTCATTACCAAGCCCGTTGAGGTGGGTGATTTCCTTAATGTAATCTCAACTTTTGAGGACTTCTGGCTTTCTATTGTGCAACTGCCCGGAAAACGCAGTTAATCCATGAATAAAGACAAACGAAATATCCGGATCCTGGTAGTTGAAGACAATCCCGGTGACCTTCTGCTTATTGAAGATTACCTGGAAGATCACTTCCTTTCGGCCGATATTGAAGTGGCTCGCAGCTTCACTGAAGCTGAAGCTCATTTTTCCAGGGCTGAATTCCACCCGTTTGATGTTGTTTTACTGGATTTGTCCCTGCCCGATAAGCAGGGAGAAGAATTGATCAGTGCCATGATCGGCTTTTGCTCCCGTTGCCCCATTATTGTTCTTACCGGTTATTCCGATTTTGATTTCAGTATCCGCTCGCTTTCGCTGGGTGTTTCCGATTACCTGCTCAAGGATGAGCTCTCTGCCTTTGCACTGTACAAAAGCATTATCTACAACATCGAACGCAAAAAAACACAAATAGTACTGGCTGAATCCGAAAAGCTGTATTCAGATATGTTCCATTTGAATCCGGAACCCATGCTGCTGATCAATGCTCAAACCGAGTCAATTCTGGATGTCAATAAAGCAGCGGTCAATCAATACGGATACAGCCACCGGGAGTTTATCGCAAAAAACTGGAATGACCTGGAGTTGAATCCCAATAACCATAACATGGTGGGAGAGTCATCGGGTGATCTGTATGGATCATTGCTCACGCATTATACGGCAACAGGAGAAAAAATCTATGTGGATGTGCGCTCCGGCGATTTTAACTGGCGTGGTACTCCGGCAAAAATTTTATTGGCTATCAACGTTACCGAAAAACTGAGGTATATTCGTGCTATTGAAGACCAAAACCAAAAACTGGGTGAAATTGCGCACATCCAGTCCCATGTGGTAAGAGCGCCAATGGCCCGGCTTATGGGTCTTGTGCAATTACTTGAATCCGGGGAAGACAACGACTTTGATCGCAGCGAAATACTGGACCACATTTTGGATTCTGCCAACGAACTCGATATAGTTATACGAGACATAAGCGACAGAACCGAAAAAGTAAACCCCAAAAAGTAACAGATCATGAATGGTGAGGTATTGATTGTAGACGATGACCAGGTGGTCATTTTTTTGCATGAATTGCTGCTCAAACGAAGCGGGATCACCGATTCGCCAAAAGTGTTTAAGCACGGCGAAACCGCATTGGAATACCTGCGCCTGAGCAATGGGGTCAACACGCCACGCCTTATTTTACTCGACATTTCCATGCCGGTGATGGACGGCTGGGACTTTTTAAATGAAATCAGAAAAAACCCCCCTGCTTCACCGCTTTACATTTTCATGGTAACTTCTTCTATCGATCCCGTTGACCGCGAAAAGGCCGCGAAATACTCCGAAGTGATTGACTTTATCGAAAAGCCGCTGAACATTGACAAGCTGCTTTATCTGCGAAACCACGACAAGCTGAAAGCGCTTTTCTAGCTGTTGTTTTAGGGTCAATAGTAAGCTGAAGTTTTTTGGCGGCACTCCTGTATTTTTTTCATATCTCTTTGTGGTGCCGCTTCGCGGCATGGTAGCTTTAGTCGGCAGTGTGCCCAATGGCGGCATTCCGCCCAACAAAAAGTTATGTATCAAAAAACATCGCATGCTTAGCCGGGTTCTAATGTTCAATTATACAGCCCAGCAAGTATTTATAGCATTGCATCTGCTACCTTTACCGGGCATAGTAATAAACACGTAAAATGTTTTATTCGGCTATTTAGCCATTGCATGACATGGGTCATGGATTGAGTGCCTAAAGTGCTGAATAAGAGGTGAAACAATGAAGCTTTATATCAAAAATATGGTTTGTAACCGCTGCATAATGGTGGTAAGAAATGAACTTGAAGCGCTGGGTTATCAGGTAGAAAATGTTTCCCTGGGTGAGGTGGAGCTTTACCCTGAACCGGACGAACATGGAAAGCTCATGCTCAATGATCATTTGCAAGCATTTGGCTTTGAGTTGATTGATGATAAAAAAAACCGCCTGATCGGCCAGATTAAATCCCTCATTATTGCATTGGTGCATCAGCAAAACAGTGAACTCAGCACTAATCTGTCTGATTACCTGAGCACCAGGTTGCATCACGACTATTCCTATCTTTCGCAATTATTTTCTCAGGTGGAAGGCACTACCATTGAAAAGTACTTCATTGCACAAAAAATTGAGAAGGTGAAAGAGTTGTTGGTATATGATGAGCTTTCATTAAGTGAAATCGCGTTTCAACTCAATTATTCCAGTGTTGCACATCTCAGCAATCAGTTCAAAAAGATTACCGGGCTTACGCCAAGTCACTTTAAAAAAATTAAAGCCTACAGACGCAAACCCCTGGACGAAGTATAATGATGTAAGTTTTTTCAAAAATGGTGTAACAGCATTGGATGGGTCAGTGGCGATCTTTGTGATGAAAATAATCGCAAAGCTATGGCAACCGAAAACAATGAAATACTGATCCCTCTTGAAGGTGTAGAAAGCGAACACTGCGCCCTGATTGTAGACAATAGTATTGGCAGGCTCAGGGGTGTGAAGTCGCATCGGGTTGAGCTCAATAACAAGAGGGCGGTAATCCAAACCACGAGTAAAGAAACAGTTCGGGAAGCGGTAAAACAAATCAGAGATTTGGGCTATGATGTCAGCACTGTCAGGAAATCATTTCCCGTATTGGAGATGACTTGTGCTTCATGTGCATCCGGCGTTGAAAGTCTGATACATTCACAGCCGGGTGTAGTAGAAGCCACTGTTAACTATGCATCTGCCAAAGCCTTAGTGGAGTTTATTCCCGGTCAGCTAAATATTGAGGATCTGCGCAATGCCGTAAGGGGCATCGGTTATAACCTGATTATTGATGAAGAGGATACTGCTCACTCTTTGGTTGAAAACATTCAGCAGGAAAAACTCAACAGGCATAAAGTGAAAACCTTTTGGGCTCTGGCACTCTCAGCCCCGGTGATGGTCATTGGTATGTTCTTTATGGATATGCCTTTTGCCAACGAGATCATGTGGATTCTCAGCACCCCGGGTATTTTATGGTTTGGGAGGGATTTTTACATCAATGCATGGAAACAGGCCATACATCGTTCAGCCAACATGGACAGCCTGGTGGCTTTGAGCACCGGCGTAGCATACGTGTTCAGTGTTTTCAACACGTTGTATCCTCAGTTTTGGCATCAGCGGGGTCTGCATGCCCATGTATATTTTGAAGCCGCTGCGGTTATCATTGCTTTTGTTCTTCTAGGCAAACTTCTGGAAGAAAGAGCTAAAGGCAATACATCCTCTGCTATCAGAAAACTAATGGGTTTGCAACCCAAATCCGTTACTGTGATACAAGATGAAGGACATCATGTTCCCATCCCGATTGAAGATGTGGAAATCGGCAATATCCTTCTGGTGAAGCCCGGTGAGAAAATCGCCGTCGATGGAACGGTTATAAGGGGAAGTTCCTTTGTCAATGAAAGTATGCTGAGTGGCGAACCTCTGCCGGTCAGTAAAAATATAAATGACCGGGTATTTGCCGGCACCATAAACCAAAAGGGCAGTTTTGAGTTCAGGGCTGACAAGGTGGGCAGTGAAACCATGCTGGCCCATATCATTAAGATGGTTCAGGATGCTCAGGGCAGTAAAGCGCCTGTTCAGAAGCTGGTGGATAAAATTGCCGGGGTATTCGTTCCGGTTGTCATTGTCATTGCCATAGTTGCTTTCGCAGTATGGAATATACTGGGTGGGGACAATGCCTTTACTCAGGGTTTGCTGGCATTGATTACCGTTTTGGTCATTGCTTGTCCGTGTGCTTTGGGATTGGCTACACCCACGGCTATTATGGTGGGTGTAGGCAAAGGAGCCGAACAGGGAATCCTTATTAAAGATGCTGAAAGCCTTGAATTGGGAACAAAAGTTAACGCGGTGGTTCTGGATAAAACGGGAACCATTACCGAGGGTAAGCCTATGGTTACCAATGATTTTTGGGTGGATAATTCAGATAAATCGAAGCAAATCCTGCTGAGTATCGAGAAACAATCAGAACACCCACTGGCTGAAGCTGTAGTAGCTTATCTGAAAGATTTCCGGGCCGTAGACATATCACAGTTTGAAAGCATTACGGGGAAAGGTGTCAAAGCCGAAGCAGAAGGTGAAACATTTTTCACAGGCAACAAAAGAATGCTCAATGAGCAGGGTATCATTGTGGATGCCGGGACAGCCGAAAAAGCACAGCAATGGGCCACTGAGGCTAAAACGGTTATCTGGTTTGCCAACAGTCAGCGCGTATTGGCAATACTGGCTATTGCGGACCAGATAAAACCCACTTCACAAAAAGCTATAAAGCAGTTGCATAAATCGGGAATTGAAGTACATATGCTAACCGGGGACAACGAAATCACTGCGGGAACTGTTGCCGGGAAAGTGGGAATACAGTTCTACAGTGCAGAGGTTTTGCCGGGGCAGAAAGCGGATTATGTCAAATCATTGCAGAAACAAGGTAAAGTGGTAGCCATGGTGGGGGATGGCATTAACGACAGTACCGCTTTGGCACAGGCAGATGTTAGTATTGCCATGGGCAAAGGCAGTGACATCGCCATGGACGTAGCTAAAATGACCATCATTGCTTCCGATCTTGTCAAAATCCCCGAAGCCTTTCGATTGTCAAAACTGACGGTAAAAACAATCAGGCAAAACCTTTTTTGGGCATTCATTTACAATGTGATCGGAATTCCTATTGCTGCCGGTGTTTTATACCCCGTTAATGGGTTCCTGCTCAATCCACTGCTGGCCGGAGCTGCCATGGCATTAAGCAGCGTGAGTGTAGTGAGCAATAGCTTGCGCTTGAAATACAAAAAATGATATTCTGCAAATGTTGTAAATCATTTCAAAAATGATGTAACGACTATTGATGTATAGTTGCACAAATTTGTGGGAGTATTTTTCACCATAAAATGGTTATTAAGATGAGCAATCAGAATAAATCCATGCGGTTTAAAACCAACATCAACTGCGGAGGATGTGTAGCGAAAGTAACACCATTTCTCAATGAAACACATGGAATTGAGCATTGGGAAGTGGATACCTCAGGCAGGGATAAAATACTGTCAGTGAAGTCCGGTACTGTTTCTGAAAAGGAAGTTATCCAAACTGTGAAGAAGGCCGGGTTTAATATTGAAACACTAAAATCAGAGTAATATGAAAACACTAGTTTCAGCTGCAGTCATGTTTTCAGTTTTGCTGGCTTCATCTTGTGGAAGCCCGGGGCATGATAATGCAACACAACATGGCGAAATCACACAGTATTATTGCCCCATGAAATGCGAGGGCGATAAAACTTACGACGAACCCGGCACTTGCCCGGTTTGTCACATGGATCTCAAGCCGGTGGGCGAAGATAGCCATGATGGCCATAATCATTAGTCAATGATCCTGAATGCGGTCATAAAGTTTTTCCTTGAAAACAAGCTTGTAACGGCATTAATGCTCATGCTGTTTGTAGGCTGGGGAATAGTAACGGCTCCATTCAACTGGGATATTGATTTTTTACCTCGGGATCCTGTTCCGGTAGATGCTATTCCGGATATTGGTGAGAATCAACAGATCGTATTCACGGAATGGATGGGCAGGAGTCCCCAGGATGTAGAGGATCAGATAACTTATCCTCTGACTACAGCGCTATTGGGTCTGCCTGGAGTTACCTCTGTGCGCAGTACTTCCATGTTCGGGCTTTCGTTTATTGCCATCATTTTTGATGAGAAGGTTGAATATTACTGGAGCCGAACCAGGGTATTGGAAAAGCTAAATTCCCTTTCACCGGAAATGCTGCCTCAAGGGGTTTCTCCAAACCTGGGCCCTGATGCCACCGCCCTGGGACAGGTATTTTGGTATACCCTGGAAGGAAGGGATGAAAAAGGTAAACCCGCCGGAGGATGGGATCTTCACGAACTGAGAAGTATCCAGGACTTTTATGTAAAATACGGGCTTACTGCCACTGAAGGTGTATCTGAAGTAGCTTCCATTGGGGGCTTCGTCAAGGAATATCAGGTTGACCTAGATCCAGTGGCCATGAAAGCCCATGATGTAAGTATCATGATGGTGATGGACGCCATCAGGAACAGTAACCTCGACATTGGCGCTAATACCGTTGAATTGAATCTGGTGGAGTATTATGTCCGCGGCCTGGGCTATGTCAAAAATCTCCAGGATATTCAACAGGCAGTAGTCAGGGTGGCCAATAATATTCCAATTCGAATTCGGGATATTGCCAAAGTGAATATTGGTCCTGCCCCGCGCGGGCACAGCGGATTTCTCGATAAAGGGGGATCAGAAGCCGTTGGCGGAGTGGTTATTGCCAGATACGGGGACAACCCTTTGAAAGTAATACAAAATGTCAAGGACAAAATTGAGGAAATAAGTCCCGGCCTGCCTTCCAAAACTCTGCCTGACGGCACGGTCTCCAAAGTAACCATTGTTCCGTTTTACGATCGCACTGAGCTGATCTATGAAACATTGGGTACACTTAATGAAGCCATCAGATTACAGATACTGATCACCATAATAGTCATCATTATTATGGTTTTTCATTTGCGGGCCTCACTCATGATATCAGCACTGCTGCCTCTGGCTGTATTGATGTGCTTTATTATGATGAAATACCTGAATGTGGATGCCAACATAGTTGCCCTTTCAGGTATAGCCATTGCTATTGGTACCATGGTAGACCTGGGCATAATTTTAAGTGAGAATATTTTGCGGCATAAAGATGAAGCCCCTTCCGGGCAACCGCTCATCAAAACCATATACAACGCGTCCACTGAGGTATCTTCTGCAATTCTTACTGCAGTATCGACAACCATCGTCAGTTTTCTGCCCGTATTTACCTTGCAGGCTGCCGAAGGAAAACTCTTTGGCCCCCTGGCATATACCAAAACATTTGCGCTTGTTGCAGCATTGATCATCACTTTGTTTATGTTGCCGGCTTTTGCCCATTGGTTGTTTTCTCTTAGAACCACCCGTAAGCTCTATCGTTATGCATTGAATTTTATCCTGATTGTTTCAGGTATTGTATTATTAGCGTGGTCCACCTGGGCCGGAGTAGTACTGATTCTCTTAGGGCTCAATAATATTTTGGGAATTCTTGCCGGACAAAAAAAGTTACTCTCAGAGAAAGTCAATTCGTTTTACAGCCGTTACCATAGTACTGTTACCATTGCAATTATAGCGTTTGCTGTGGCGTGGCTGCTGGCCCGCGAATGGATGCCATTAGGTGTAACCAACAGTCTGGTGCTCAATTTCCTTTTTATCGCCTTGATCATTGGAGGGGTGCTGGGCGGGTTTAAGCTTTTTATCCGGTTTTATCCCTCTATTTTGAACTGGTGTTTGGAACACAAAAAAACCTTTTTACTGTTTCCGGTACTGATTATTTTATTGGGAGTGAATGTTTGGCTCGGATTTAACAGGGTTTTTGGTTTTTTGCCCAACATCGCCGATAAGATTGGATGGAATATCCGGACTACTTCTGTGTGGAGTTCTTTAGCCCATACTTTTCCCGGGCTCGAAAAAGAATTTATGCCGGCACTGGATGAAGGTTCTTTTCTTCTCATGCCCACGTCTATGCCTCATTCGGGTGTTGAAGCCAATTTGAAATACCTGCAACTATTGGATATGAGGGTTCAGGCCATTCCTGAGGTTGAGCTGGTAGTTGGTAAAGCCGGCAGGGTTGAAAGTGCCCTGGATCCTGCTCCGGTCTCTATGTTTGAGAATGTCATTTTGTATAAATCGGAGTACATCAATGATGAAAACGGTTACCCTGTCCGATTTAAAGTAAACCGTGACGGTGAGTTTCAAAAAGATGCCGACGGCAACCTGATCCCTGATAATAAAGGACGGTATTACAGGCAGTGGCGTGATCACATAAGAACTCCCGATGACATCTGGCATGAAATTGTCAATGCCACCGGCGATATTCCTGGTGTAACTTCTGCTCCAAAACTTCAGCCTATCGAAACCAGGCTGGTAATGCTTCAAACCGGTATGAGAGCACCAATGGGCTTAAAGGTCTTTGGCCCTGATCTGAAAAGTATCGAAGCGTTCAGCCTTGAAATTGAGCAGCTGCTCAAAGAAGTGCCCTCTGTAAAACCCC
>JBJHCA010000013.1:0-50669 GCA_050485785.1 Saprospiraceae bacterium
TGATCAGAACCGGGTGATGGGCATTACGCGCTCATTAGATGGTCACTGGCTGGTTTCAGCAAAATTATACACCGAATTAGCCGGCAGTCCGGGCAATCCGCGCATGGCACCCTGCATATTTAAAATATCCGATACCGGTGAAATACTGTGGAATACCTGTGTAACTTTCCCATTCGAGTGGGTAAACAATCTGTATCCGAGTTTTAGGGTAGGCAATGTAATACAAATATCAACGGGCAGCATGTATATGGTAGGCAATGTCAATCGCAGCAATCCATCGCGTACCCTGGGCTGGATGCTCAAGCTGGACAAAGACGGCTGCCTGCATGAAAATCCTTGCCATCCTCCGCCGGATACTACGGTAGGTATATCCAATCCGGATCTGTTGTCAGCCAACAACGAAGGCAAGCTCCACAGCTATCCAAATCCAGCTGCAGATGTTGTCAATATAATCCTGCCTGAACCCGGACGCCTGGTAGTTTTTAATCTGCAGGGCCTGTTGTTTCATCAGGAAAATATTGGCGCGCATGACAACTACCTCACCGGTGAACCCACTTACCCATTACTAATAAGTCATTTGCCTGCAGGTATGTACATCACTGTGCTCTACGGGCAGAGCGGGCATATTTACCGGGGGAGGCTCGGGGTTGTGAAATGAGAGGACTGTAAAACTTGCCTGACAGGCTGTTTTGTGGTTTTATACGAGGTGTGGGGTAAGTATCAGCAATTTAAACAGTGATTAAAGCTTCTTCCGTGTTGCATTTAGCTATTCACAAGTAAGATGGATTGGCATGTTCTGCGGTGGCCTTTGCAGACTTTTTAGCCGCTTTCCTTTCACACTGGCTCGCTAGCTGAAGGTCAGCAATCATGTGCTCATTTTACACGATTGTTTCAAAAGTTAAGATTCTCATAAAATTTCCCATGTAATAAACCGGATTCGCACAACTGTGTTAATTGCCTGTAGAAACAATTAATGTACATACATTTAATTCTATGGATATTCAGGACATTCTTCAGGTAAGTCAATTTAAAAGTACTGCATTGAAAGCCGAAGTCAATTTGTACTACACTTCTTCATGGTTTAATCATCAGAAGGCAGAGACACTGCGAAAGCACAGGTTAACACTGCAGCAGTTCAATGTGCTAAGAATACTTAAAGGGCAGCAGCCCAATCCGGCCAGTGTTAAATTGATTGGCGAAAGGATGATAGACAAAATGTCGAACGTGTCGCGAATAATTGACAGGCTGTTGAGCAAGGGACTGGTAGACCGCAGGGAGTGTCCGGCCGACCGCCGACAGGTAGATATAAAGATCACGGAAGCAGGATTAAGAGTGGTTCAGGAAGCCTCAAGGTCACTGGAGAAAACCATCAACCACGTCATGCTTCAATTGAGTGAAGAAGAACTTGAACAGCTCAACCGCATGCTGGACAAATTGAGAACAGATTAATCACTAATTCATTTTTTTTTAAAACCCAAATCATTATGAACAGACTGACAATTAACCTTGGACTATTGGCTGTACTTACTCTGGTGGCCACAGCATTCACCGGCCCAAAAACCGATTCCAAAGAAACTTACATGGTAGATGTATCTGCCAGCGAAGTAAAATGGGAGGGTTACAAAGTGACCGGCAAGCACTATGGTACCGTTCAACTGAAGAGCGGAGAGCTGATTTACATCAATGGCGTGCTTTCGGGCGGAAAATTTGTAGTTGACATGACCACCATCGACTGTGATGACCTTACCGGAAACACTAAAGATCGTTTGGTAGGACACTTGAAAAGCGATGACTTTTTTGGTGTGGAAAAGTACCCGACAGCCACATTCGAGATCACGGATGTTATTTCGCGCGGACTGCCCGGCGATTACCGGATTACAGGTAACATGACCATCAAGGAACACACTCATCCGATGCGCTTCAATGTAATGCTAGATGAAAAGGACAATACCGTCAAGGGCACCCTCACCATTCGCATTGACCGTTCTGACTACAATGTTCGCTTTGGATCAGGTCGTTTCTTTGACAACCTGGGAGACAACACCATTTACGACGAGTTTAAACTCGATATTGAAATTAAAGCCAAGTCGGCCATTTAATTTTAACCCTGTTTAAGCGGTGTGAAAGATTACTTATAGCATGGGGCTTCAGATTGAGGCCCCATTTTTATTTGGAAAATCTTTGAAACCTCGCACCCCTGTATTGAATGGGTAAGCCGGTACAACAAAGAGCTATCCAAAAAAAAGAAGACAAAACCGACAGAAGAACACCACAGGAGTTTCTCAAAACACGACTAACAACTACCTGAGTACGACAAGTGAAAAAACATACTGGCACGGGGCTTGTTACTTTCGGGAAAACACTGCAACGCCCTATGCCTAAATTTCAGGTAATTGCCTTCATATACCTTTTGCTGAGTCCCTTGTTTCTCTTTGCCCAGGAACGTTATACCATCAGCGGATATGTGCGCGATGCGGGAACCGGGGAAGAGCTGATTGGCACCAATATCTATGTTAAAGGTGACATGACCCGGGGAACGACCACCAATGTTTACGGGTTTTACAGCCTGACACTGCCTGCCGGTGAATATGTGCTGGTGTATTCATACCTGGGATATGATGTTCAGAAACACAGCATTGTACTGGATACCAATATACGTCATAACGTTGAGTTGGGTGTAGGGGTAACCATCAGTGAAGTAGTGGTGACTGCAGAGCAGGAAGATGCCAACGTTCAAAGTACGCAAATGGGAACGGTTGAACTGTCAATGGACGAGATCCGCAAGCTCCCGGCACTGTTGGGTGAAGTAGATGTTTTAAAAACCATACAGCTATTGCCCGGTGTTTTGTCAGCAGGAGAAGGCACGGCCGGTTTCTATGTTCGCGGTGGCGGTCCTGATCAAAATCTCATTCTACTGGATGAAGCCATAGTTTACAATCCGGGGCATTTACTCGGTTTCTTTTCGGTGTTTAACGCCGATGCCATAAAAAATACCACGCTCATTAAAGGCGGGATGCCGGCGGAATATGGCGGCAGGCTTTCATCGGTAGTCGATATTCAGATGCATGAAGGGAATAACCGCTATTTTGAGGTTGACGGGGGTGTGGGGCTTATTGCATCCAGACTTACCGTTCAGGGGCCATTGCGCGAAAGAACCAGCTCATTCATGATATCCGGCCGACGCACGTACGCTTTTGACCTGGCCCAGCCCTTTTTAGCCAACACCAACTTTGACGGCACTCGGTACCATTTTTATGACCTGAATGCCAAAGTCAACCACCGCTTTAGCGATAAAAACCGCATTTTCCTGAGTTCATATTTTGGCAGGGATGTATTGCACTACTCCTCGGCCGAGCGGGGATTCAGCATGTCAATGCCCTGGGGCAATTCAACGGCCACCCTGCGATGGAATCACCTGTTCAGCAATAAGCTCTTTATGAACACCTCGGTAATTTTCAACGATTATCAGTTTGAAATTGAAGGCCGTCAGGAAGAATTCAGGTTCAATTTGTTTTCCGGGATTCGCGACTGGAATGCCAGGGTGGATTTTGATTATTTTGCCGCATATAATCACCACATCCGGTTTGGACTTAACTATACCTACCATACATTTACCCCCAACATTGCCTCTGCTCAGGCCGATAATGTAAGCTTTGAAAGCGGTATTTCGACTCTTCACGCTCATGAGTATGCCGTTTATGTACAGGATGATATCAAGATCAGTTCAAGGCTTGGAGCCATGATCGGGCTCAGGGCATCAGGATTTACCCAGACAGGCCCGTATACTTCATCACTTGACTCTGCGGTGTATGCTTCCGGTGAGCCGGTTAAGACCTATACCGGCCTGGAACCGCGGCTCACTGCAAGGTATGCGCTGAACGAACAGTCGAGTTTCAAGGCGGGCTTTACCCTGACCAACCAATATCTCCACCTGGTAACGGCATCCACCAGTACATTACCCACTGATATATGGCTTCCCAGCAGCGAGTGGGTAGAGCCGCAAAGATCCATACAATATGCGGTGGGGTATTTCCACAATTTCAGGCAAAACCGTTGGGAAGCTTCGGTAGAATTGTATTACCGTGATCTGTTCAATCAAATCGAATACAGTGAAAGCTTTGTACCCAGTTTTACCAGCAACGAAGCGGAAGAGTTTGTGTTTGGCAGAGGCCGCGCCTACGGCGCTGAGTTTTTCGTCAACAAAAAACGCGGTCAGCTTACCGGCTGGCTGGGTTATACGCTGGCACGAACTGAGCGGATCTTTGAGGATATCAACAACGGAGAACCATTTCCGGCCACTTATGACCGGACGCACGACCTGAGTTTGGTACTAAACTACGAGCTTAGCGATAAGTGGAGTGTCAGTGCAGCATTTGTATATGGCAGCGGAAACACTTACACTCCTTACGAAAGCTTTATATTTATCAACAACCGGCTCAGCATACAATACGGTGACCGCAACTCGGCACGTGAACATGCATACCACCGCCTTGATCTTTCAGCCACCTATACCCCGCGCCCAAAGTCAGACAGGCCCTGGACCGGCAACTGGACTTTTTCGGTGTACAATGTTTACAACCGCAAAAACACATTTCTCAGGTATTACGATCCGCGGTTTGATGCAGAAACAGGCACCGCCGAGATGCGGGCATACCGGGTATCTATTTTCCCGATTATTCCCTCGGTGACTTATAATTTCCGTTGGGATCAAAGTAAAACAGAACAATATCAGTCACGATGATGAATAACATTTTGTTGAAATACAGACTACTTTTTGTCTTGCTACTGCCGTTGGTGTTTACAGCCTGTGAAGAGGAGTTTATCCCCGGCATTGAAAACTTTGAGCCACAATTTGTTATTGAAGGATACATTGAAGCCGGCCCCGACCAGCTCCCTCCCTATGTGATCATTACCCAATCCATGCCTTTTACTACATCTCTGAGTGCTCATGATTTCAGCGAATTGTTTGTACACAATGCTGTGGTATTGGTGGTCAACGGGCAGGATACCTTACAGCTTACCGAGTTTTGCCTCAGCAACATTCCTCCTGAATTTCAGGAACTGGCTGCAGAGTTACTGGGCATATCCGTCAACGGAGATGGTGTAGACTTTTGTGTGTATACTGATATCACGGGTAGTATGATGGGCGAAGTGGGTGGTGTGTACGAGCTCATTGTTCAACTTGAAGATGCAACGCTCAAGGCTATTACTACCATCCCTCAGCATGTGCCGCTGGATTCGGTGTGGTTTGTACCTGTGGCCGGCAGCAGTGAACTGATGGAAATGCGTTGCAGAATATCCGACCCGCCTCATCTCACTTCATTTTACCGGTACTTTACCAGTGTCAACAACAGTGGATTTGTGGCGGGATTCAACAGCGTGATTGACGATGAGTTTTTTGACGGGCAGCAATTTGAGTTTCCACTGTTGCGGGCTCCCTTGCCCAATGAAGAGCTCAGCCGCGAAACTTTTGGCTATTACCGCAGGGGAGATATGGCCGGGCTGAAATGGTGCAATATCGACCGGGCACATTTTGACTTTTGGAATACTTTTGAATACAATTCCAACAGTTCGGGGCCATTTTCATCATATACCCGAATCAAGAGCAACATAGCTGGGGGTACCGGGATCTGGGGTGGTGTTTCATTCAGTACTTACTTTTTAGAAGTTCCCACGGAGTGATTTTTGTATGTTTGCAGCTCTATGAAAATTGAACTCTGGACTATTGGCAAAACTTCCGAATCATATCTCCGCGAGGGTATCACTGATTACACCAGGCGCATTGTGCGGCACCTGCCCTTTGATGTAGTTGAATGGCCCGATGTAAAAAATGCATCCCGATTTCCGCCTGAACAACTCAAGGAGCAGGAAGGAAACATGATTCTCCAGAAACTTCACAGCGACGATTACCTGATCGCCCTGGATGAACACGGCAGAAAGATGCGCAGTCTGGATTTTGCAGGCTGGATCCAGCAGTTATTGATGCTGCCTCACCGAAAAGTAATTTTCCTGTGTGGTGGTGCATACGGTTTGCCTGAAAAGATCTTTCGCCGGGCACAGGGGCGTCTGGCCCTTAGTGATATGACCTTCAGCCACCAGCTCATCAGGCTCATATTTACCGAACAGCTTTTCAGAGCAGTCAGTATCAATCACCATTTACCCTATCACAACGAATAAAACCTGCCATGTCAGTAACTACCGTATTATGCATACTCATAGCATTAGTGTCCATAGGTGCATTCAACAAGCCCGATTGGATTGAAAAGCTGAAACACTGGCCTTATGTTGTATACCGGCACAAGCAGTATTACCGCTGGCTCACTTCGGGTTTTGTTCACGGTGGCTGGCTCCACCTGCTGATCAATCTGTTTATATTCTGGCAATTTGGTGAAGTGGTTGAACATATTTACGTTCAAATGATGGGCCCGTTTGCAGGCCATGTTGCCTATGCCCTGCTGTTCCTTCTGGGTGTAATTGTTTCGGATCTGCCCAGTTACGCCAAACATAAAAACAACCCCTATTTTGCCAGTATTGGAGCCAGCGGGGCAGTATCTGCCATCCTGTTCAGTTATATCCTTTTCCTGCCATGGCAAATGCTGTACCTCTACGGCATTATCCCTATTCCCGGCATTATTGCAGGTATAGGCTATCTGTGGTATGAATCATACATGAGCAAAAAAGAAGGTACTGGCATTAATCACAATGCTCACTTTTTTGGAGCGGTTTTTGGCGTGGTGTTTACTATTCTGCTCAATCCTGCAACCGCCCTCCATTTTGTTTCAGCCCTGCTCGACTTCCCGTTCTGATTGGAAGCAAAACTCCAGAAAACCAGATGTTACAGCGTGGATCCTCAACGGGTTGATTTGATTTCGAGACGGGGTTAATGCGAGCGTTCTGCTTTGGGAAGAATAATTAACACAAGCCACCACATGTCCTTGTTCGTCCTCTGCTAATGGTCATTCAGCTAAAATAATCAGGCACCGGGCAAGTTACCCTCCATATCACTGCGTTAATACCTCTGCTGCCACCTACCTTTGCGCGGTCAAAAGACGACTATGTACAACAAAGAGATATGAAAAGAAACATTCCCCTCATTATCATTTTAGTCTTGATTGCCGGCACCCTGCTCCGCGGAAATGACCCCGATCAACGATTTACACTGAGCGGATACATTGAAGATGCTGCCAGTGGCGAAAAGCTGATAGGAGCTAACGTTTATGAAACCTCCACCGGCTCCGGCACCGTTTCCAATCTGTACGGATTTTATTCCATTACGCTGCCGCAGGGAACCTATACGCTGGCGTTTTCCTACATCGGATATCAGACCCAATACTTTGAAGTTGATCTGTTTGACCATATCAGTTTGTCAGTTAAGCTTCCCGAAGGCAGTCAGATGGAAACGGTAGATGTAGTGGCCGAGCGTCAGATACGCTTCGAGGAACGCACCCAGATGAGTCAGATATCCATTCCCGTGCGGCAGATCAAACAATTGCCGGCATTTATGGGAGAAACCGACGTGCTAAAAGCCCTGCAATTGCTGCCCGGGGTACAGTCGGGAAATGAAGGTTCAAGCGGACTTTTCGTACGCGGAGGCAGCCCCGACCAAAACCTCATATTGCTAGACGGCGTACCGGTCTACAATGTATCACACCTGTTTGGCTTTTTTTCCGTTTTCAATGCCGATGCTCTAAAAAGCGTTACACTCACCAAAGGAGGATTTCCTGCGCGTTACGGAGGCAGGCTCAGTTCAGTACTTGAGATTAATATGAAAGAAGGCAACCTGCATGAAATAAAAGGCGAAGGTTCCATTGGTTTGGTAAGTTCGCGTTTAACGCTGGAAGGGCCTATTATTAAAGAGAGAGCCTCATTTATTGTCAGCGGAAGGCGTACCTATATTGATGTACTCACCCGACCCTTTATTGCATGGAATCAAAGGGGAAGTCATGAAAAGCTTACACCGCAATATTACTTTTACGATCTGAATGCCAAACTGAACTACATTGTCAATGACAGGCACCGTTTATTTCTGAGTGCTTATACCGGCGACGACAGGTTTTCAGCAAGGGTACGAAGCGATGATCCGGATACAGATGATTATTTCAAACTAAATGCCGGTCTTGATTGGGGAAACATAACCTCGGCCTTTAGGTGGAATTATCTTTGGAATCCGCGCCTGTTCAGTAATGTGACCCTCACTTACAGTCGCTACAGGTTCAATACAGGTACAGAGATTGAAGAAGTTTACCGCATTCATGAAACAGAGGTCAAAGAGCGCTTTCTGAGCTATTACCGCTCCGGCATAAACGATTGGGCTGCCAAGGTGGATTTCGACTTTATCCCTTCACCCAATCACTACGTCAAGTTCGGTGCCTATGCTATACACCACAGTTTTAATCCCGGCGCGCTGCAGTTTGAACTCGATTTTCAGGACATTGACTTTGACACCCTGCTTCGTTATGACCAAACACGGGCATGGGAGTTTGCAGCCTTTATAGAAGACGATTTTAAAATTGGAGAACGGATTAAAACTAATATTGGCATTCATGCTTCGGGATTTTTGGTTGAAGATCAGCCTTATTGGTCAGTGCAGCCCAGATTGGCTGTCAATTTCATGCTAAACCACGGATATGCCCTTAAAGCTTCGTTTGCCACTATGACGCAGTATATACACATGCTCACCAATGAAGGCATAGGCCTGCCCACTGACCTTTGGGTGCCTTCTACAGCCCGCATCAGCCCCCAGCAGTCATGGCAGGTGGCTGCCGGTGTTGCGCGAACCTTTGGCGACGGCTACGAAGTGAGCATCGAAGGTTACTACAAGCAAATGCACAATATCCTCTCCTATTCGGAAGGCGCCGGGTTTTTGTCCATAACCGAAAGCTGGCAGGACAAAGTGGAGCAAGGTAAAGGCGAAGCTTACGGGGCAGAGTTTTTTGTGCAGAAGAAAACAGGAAAAACTACCGGCTGGATCGGGTACACTTTATCGTGGTCAAATCGTCAGTTCGACAATATCAACAGTGGCAAATGGTATCCATTTAAATACGACCGACGTCACGATATTGCCATTGCCGTAATCAGGGAACTCAATGACCGCCATACCTTGTCGGCCACCTGGGTGTTTGGCACTGGAAATGCCATCAGTCTGCCACTGGCAACGTTTTCAGCGATTCCATACGAGTTTGGCGAGTTTTTCATACCCGAGATTGAGGTGTACGGCGATAAAAATGCTTTCCGCATGCGCAGTTACCACCGTTTTGATATTTCCCTGGAACGCAAGCGCCTTCCGGGGCGCTGGTTGCAGCAATCCTGGTCATTTGGCGTGTACAACCTCTACAGCCGGAAGAACCCGTTTTTCGTTTACCGGCAACGCGACCGTCAAACCGGCAAAAATGAGTTTGTTCAGGTGAGCCTGTTTCCATTGATTCCTTCAATTTCGTGGAATTTTAATTTTTAGTATTATGGATAACTCTTTGTTCAAAGCTGCCCTGGCAGCAACATTCGTGCTGATATTAACCGCTTGCGAAATGCTGGTAGAGTTTGAACTGCCCGAGCAGGAGCCCCGAATGGTGCTGTTTGGCTATCACGAACAGCAAGCAGGCGAGCTTTACCTCTTTCTGGGCAGCAGCAGTGGAATTACCACCACCGACCCCTATGCCTTTATACCCGATGCCGATATTCAGATCTATGTCAACGAGAATGCAGTGGCTACGGCTGACTTTCTACTCAATGCTCCCGATCCTTCGATTCCCGGAAGTGAGTTTGTCGAGTTCCGCCAATCAGTTTATTTGGCTGATATGACAGGAGTGCAATTACTTCCCGGTGATCTGGTAACAGTGCGTGTTAGCGCAACAGGATATGAAAGTATTGAAGCTGCCGATGTGGTTCCCAGGTTTTCATCGCTGGAGTCATTTGAATTCCGCCCCAAGGGCTCGGCTGAACCCCTTACCGGCGAAACACTCGATCAGTATATTCTCAGGATCAAAGATGCAGGCGGTGGCAGCAATCATTACATGGTGAGAGGCCGGCTTTATTACAACACAATCGACAGCTTTATCATCGATTCTTTTGAGACGTTCAGCGGCTCGGTGAATATTTCACTCGACTGGAGAAATCTGGTGGTTGAAGCCGGATACAATGGCCCGGTAATGACCAATGCCGGCAGAGAGAGCAGTACGTTTGACATGGAGTTTGTGTCATATCCTTCATTTGATGTATCGCAGATCGACAGCATTCGGATGGAACTGCACAGCATCAGTGATTCAAGGTTTTTGTTTGAGCGCTCAATGATCACGGTAATGAATACCTCAGGCAACCCATTTTCCGAACCTGCATTTCTGTTTTCCAATGTTGAAGGCGGATTTGGCTTTTTCAGTGTTTATGCCCGGTCTTCATTCACCCTTGTTCCCTGATTAGCCGGCCAATACAGATCAGATTGTGCTGATTCAGCCCTGAAATACCAGTGTTACAGCGGTTGTGTTACTAAACATCTTGATATTATTGTTGTTATTCAATAGTATAACCCAAACAAATAACAACATGAATACCCAACATCCCCTTGAGTTTATTTACGCCGGAAAAGATCCGGATTTGGCTGCTAACGTAGTGATACTCTTTCACGGACGCGGAGCATCAGCCCAAAACATTTTGCCGCTGGCTGCCGATCTCTATCTTCAGGATTATCACATTATTGCACCACAAGCGGTTAACGATACCTGGTATCCCTATTCTTTTATGGAGCATCCCGACCGCAATGAGCCCTGGCTGAGCAGTGGTATAAACATGGTGCATAGTCTGCTCGCTGATCTTGAGAAAAAGGATTTTACTACTGACAAGATCATTATGGCAGGGTTTAGCCAGGGAGCATGTCTTATGCTGGAATCCGCTGCTCGCTACGGTGGCACCTTCAAAGCCCTGCTGGCTTTCAGCGGAGGACTCATCGGCAATAAGCTGCAAACGCAGCACTACCGTACACTCAGTGACACACCGGTTTTACTGGCAGCAGATAACCGCGATCCACATGTCCCCTTATCCCGGCTTGAAGAAACACGAAGTGAATTGGAAAGACTGGGTGCAGAAGTACACTACCGCATCCATCCGGGAATGGGCCATACCATTTTGCCCGAGGATATCAAGTTCGCTGAGGAAACCATCATAAAACCCGCCATACCACTTTAACATTCACCACTGGCGCAAGACAATTTTAGGTTTGAAACATTGCATACAAGGCCCGGTTAGTCCGGGCTTTTGTATAGGCATTACAACAATGGATTTACATTCCGGATACTCAGCCACAAAGCTTCAGTATCTCGACAAAATAGTTTTAATGAATAATGCCTTTCCAATACCTGAACCGTTTTGGATTACAGCCTGTTAAGCCTGATATATTGTAACACACAGAATTGTACCCGGTATGCGAATTATTACTGTTAGCTCCATTATCTTTTTTATCCCCTTACTGTTACTGATTTTATTATCAACCGGTTGCTATAAGATTGATGACCAGGATTCAGGCCGGGATTTTATTCAGCTTTCAATTGATGAAGAGGAAAACGTTTACAGAATTGAACTGGAGATGACTACTGCCGCAGACATCTATGCAGAATATTCTGAAATTCCGGAGTTGCCGGCTTATCAATTCACCATGACCTTTAAGGGCATACTCGATCAGCAGGAATCTGAAGCCAGACTGGTTCTCAAGAGCAGCATGCCCTTCAGTTCAGGGCCTTACGTTTTGTCCAATACCACGGAAGGATTGTTGTATTTCCCATCCTTCAGGTTTTCACCTTCACCTTACGAAACTTACAGCATCAACAATGCATCAAGCGGTACAATATCACTAACCGGTTTTGAAGGTACTGAGCCCGGACAAAAAGTGGAAGGCACATTCAATTTTTCCCGCGTTCAGCTCAGAGACCAACAAAACAATATCATTTCTTCCGAGCACACAATTCTGCAAGGCCGTTTCAGAGCTACCATTAAGTAAGCAACCTTATTTAAGGTTGATACCAAAAGACGGGTTCATAGGTTTACCGGGACTGTAGCCCAAATTTACTCCATTTCAAAAAAGTATATGGCCATAATTAATTGTAACTTCTAAGTTACCTTTGCGTCATGGGTAAATTAAGAGAAGTCGTTGCTTATCAAGACCACTTTGAACGTTTTCTAAAAGAGCAGTCCATAAAAGTTTAAAATAAAGTATATAAGGTCATTGAAGCTATCGAAACTTTGGAAAGAATACCTGCTACCTACCTGAAACCTGTTAAAAAGAAAAAAGGGCTTTTTGAATCCCGGGTTCAATAAGGGTCAAATGTCTGGAGGGTATTTTGCTTTTTTGATGCAGGCAGGTAAGTGATTTTGCTCAATGGCTTTCAAAAGAAAACGCAGAAAACTCCTGTCAGTGAAATGGTAAAAGCCCGCAAATTAATGGACGGATGTTATGCCGAAAAGGATTTTGAATTCAACAAAAGAAAGAGAAAATGAACACTAAAAGCTGGAAGGACATCAAAGATGATGTTTACGGGGTTAAAGGAACCAACCAAAGAGATGAACTGGATAGGGATTTTGAATCTTTCAAAATAGGGTTACTATTAAAAAAAGCCAGAGAAAATAAGAACTTAACCCAGGAACAATTAGCTGAATTGGCAGACAAGAAAAGAACCTACATTTCAAGAATTGAGAACAACGGCAGTAATCTGACGCTTAAAACACTCTATGAAATTGTTGAAAAAGGATTAGGAGGAAAAGTGAAAATTTCCATTGAGTTTTAGGTGATGCAGCGCGATGTTTCATCTCGACTTCACTTGCTATCAACCGGAATTTTACAGAGGGTTTCCAACACAATACATGAGTAATACTTCAACCTGCCACATAAAGCGCAAATACTAAATTTATATGCTAAAACGCGCTAAACCTCAACGGCCACGCTCAGGTAATTAAACATTTTGTACCCATTTACACGGGCTGATTCCATCTGAAGTCAAATCCGCCTTTGCGCAGATTGATGCCGTGCTCCAGGTAGGCTTTCAGACAACACAAAAAATTGGCCCAACCTTCTGTATTCCCTTTCAGCCAGCGAATGCCCGCACTGTCATTATCCCGCTCGCCTTCCCTGATTTTCACTACTGTAGAGTGATCCGAAAACGGCTCCAGCTTGATCTCTGTCAGCATCTCCAGGTCATCAATCGTCCAGTAAAATGAAACCAGTCTGTTGGGCTCAATCTTACCTACGCGTACCGGTGCTTCTCCTTCAAATTCAGGAAACTCCCACACCACGGTTTGGCCCTCCTCCATACGGCCGCTGCCGGCTGATATAAAATAGCGGCTCATATGCGCAGGGTCCACTATGGCTTCAAACACTTCTTCAGCGGGCTTTCCGATCTGAAAAGCCACCTGCACTGCTAACTTTTCTGCATCCATGGTCATACAGTTTTAGGGTAAAGTAGGTGGTTTTAAAAAACAAATATAATGTATATGTGATGTTTTAAAATTGACTGCTCCTTTTATTTTTATTGGTGATATCTCTTTGTGAGGCCTCCGGCCCGTAAAGGTTGGCTACTGTTATCCCTGTATGAGCTCTGCCCCTTTGCCGTAAGCTACCGACTCATGATCATTTGAGCCATTTTCTCTTCAAATATGGCAAAATCCATGTTCAGCTTTTCACGGAGTAAATCTTTATCCGCCTCAGGTAAAAAGCTGTAGGTTATGCTGTTGTACACAAGTGCCTTCACGTCAGTGTAAGTAAACGATGAATAATCGTGCACCAGGGTTACAAATTGTTCGGTCAGATCGTCGCGAAGCACGCCTGCATCATCAGTACAGATCACCATAGGTACGCCGGCACTGTGGTAAAGTACAACCGGGTGATGATAGCCCGAAACACCCAAAATGAATGCGTTGCTACTCAGGTTGATCTCAACGGCAATACCGTTTTGGCGCATGTAAGTCAGCAGTTCGTTCACCGAAGCTTCGTGGGCGATGCTCACGCCGTGGCCAATGCGCCGGGCTCCGGCTGTAATAATGGCCTCTTCTATATGTCCACTGAGCTGCTCGGGCTTAACCATACCCAATACCAGCTCACCTGCATGGGCTGCCACAGGCACATCGGGGTACCGGTATTGAAAATACCTGAACATCCGCATGTGAAGCCGGTAGTCGCGCATGGAAACTTCATGGTGCTCTGGGGCTACAATGTTGATGCCGACCACCAGATCGCTTTGATGCGCTGAGCGAAAACCCGCAGCCATTTGAAGAAAAACCGAAGCCGGCCCTGCAGTTCTGAGAACATAATTCTGGTAGCGCATTACAAATCCGGCAGTATCTATGTTGTAACGATAGTGCCGCGTTCTAATGGAATCATTATGACCGGCTACTGCCTGTTCAAAAGCGGGTATATCTGCTACCAGCAGGTACATCTCATCCAATACCTTAAAAAGGTCATCCTGACCAAAGCGGGGAAACCGCTCCAACAAAATGCTATCCCAAAAAATAAAATCCCAAACTACTTCACTAAGGTCTATGCCGGCATAAATCGTCTCGATGTAAGACACATTCTCATACAGGGCTCTGTTGCGCAGCTCCAGCATGCCATCTCTAAAACTGTGTGACTTGCTGAGCGCAAAACCGCCGAATGTGCTGAAAAAATGTACATCGCCGGGAACACCTGCTTCTCTGTTGAAATACAATACCGACCACTTGCGCAGCAGTTTTAGTCTAACCGCCGGCCATTCGCCGTTTTTGCGCAATTGACTGATCTGTATCCATTCACTTTGGACTTCTCTGCCGGTGATCTCTTTTTTAATACTCAGGCTTTGCCTGTTTACCCAGAAATCATGCTTTTCTGCGGCCTCCAGGTAGGTTTCGGCATACACCGATCCGCTGTAATGATGGTGAAGATCGCCTCCTTTGGGCATCTGCTGAAAAAAATGCCTCAACATTACCGGCTGATGCCGGATCGACTCAAGGTAGCCGGACATCATGCTCTCATACTGGCCGGATTCCTGTTGAGCCGTAGCCGGCAAGGCAAACATTAACATTGCTAACAATGCGAAACAAGCCGGTCTCAGGTAAATCCACAGGCACATATCCTTATATTTTGTGCCCAATATAATGCATTCAATCCATATCCTGCCGGTCGCCAGGCGGGGGATCTTCAATCAACTATGTAGCTTCGGCAGATTTGGTTGGGTTCAGACATTGAAGTGCATCGGCTACCAGAAAGCAACTGCCGGTTACCAGGATCATGTCGTCGGTATCTGCGTGAGCAGTGGCCGCATCCAATGCAGACGTTAAATTCTGGAACACTGAACCGTTAAGCTGATGACGGCCAGCCACCCCGGCTAATGATGCAGCCGGCCATTTTCGCGGAACCGAAGGTTCCGTGAAATAATACGACGCATCTTTCGGCAGACGCACCAGTACCTGATCGTGATCTTTATCGGCCACCATGCCCAAAATAATGTGCAGCCTGTTGTACCGGTGCTGCTGCAGATTTTGGATCAGTAACTCCATCCCTCCGGCATTGTGGGCACTGTCGAGAACTATAACGGGCCGGCCGGGCAGTACTTGCCATCTACCCTGAAATCTGCTGAGTTTCACCAGATGTTTAAGTCCATACATCAGGTGGCCTTGATGGAGTTCAGGTTCAATTTTTTGCCATTCGCTCCAGGTGGCCAGCACGGTGCGCAGATTCTCATCCTGATAAACCCCTGACGCCTGTAACTGAATGGCCAAAGGTTCGGCACCCGGAACTTTCATATCCTGAGCGAGGTACTTACGGAATCCTTCAGTGCTTCCGCAAAATTCAAGATTCCAGCTTTTGCGGGCTTCGGTTAGAGGAGCTGATTGGTTCATGGCGGCGGCAGAAAACACGGGCCGGGTCTCAGGGTGGTCAGCGCCAATAATGACCGGCACGCTGTTTTTGATGATCCCTGCTTTTTCGGCAGCGATCAAAGCCAGGGTATTTCCCAGCATATCCGTATGCTCCAGGGAAATATTGGTAATTACGCTGATGGCCGGATGTATGATGTTTGTGGAGTCAAGTCTGCCACCCAAACCGGTTTCGATAACGGCCCAGTCAACACCCTCGCGGGCAAAGTGCATCAATGCCATGGCCACGCTTATCTCAAAAAATGACGGCTGCAGTTTTTCAATGGCTGGCATCAGTTCCTGCACATACTCTATTACCTTGTTCTCGCTGATATACTCACCGTTAATCCTTATTCTCTCTCTGAAAGTGACATAATGCGGTGAAGTGCAGAGCCCTGTTTTTAAGCCGGCAGCCGCACCGATGGCAGCCAGCATATGTGCTACGGATCCCTTTCCGTTGGTACCGGCAATGTGAATACTCCGGAAGGCATCCTGGGGCTGACCCAGAAAATGGCACAAAGCGTCAATGTTATCCAGTCCTTTTTTTATGGCCGCACTGCCGGTCCGGCTGAACATGGGCAGTTTCCGGTAAAGGAATTCGAGCGTTTCACTGTAGGCTTTACTGGCAGATCCCGGCTCAGGCATGCTTAATTGACGCGATAAGTAAAGGTGATATGCCCGCATTGGCGGTCAGGGGCCATGGGCTCAGGTTTAAAGCGAAACTTCCTGGCATTTTCGATACTGAGCTGCACCAGGTGGCTGTCAGAAGTGGTTGAACCCCGCTGGGTATATTCGGGTGTACCGATAACATTGCCATTGCGGTCAACACAGATATTAATTCGCACCACCCCGGTTTTCTGTGTGTTGTCGCGAACGGTGGGCCTGTCAACTACACCGCGATCGCTGAGACCTCCACCAACATCGCCGGTTCCGCGGGTTAGGCCTTCAAGCTGACCCGCATCGGGGCTGCCGGCAGGGTCTCCCTGGTTACCCGGAGTGCCCGTCTGACCCTGGCCTGCTCCGGAGCCGGCAGGAAAACCGAATTGCTCCCTGGCTGCACGTTCGCGGGCTTCGCGTTCAGCCTGTTCACGTGCTTCCCGCTCAGCGCGTTCACGAGCTTCGCGTTCCGATCGTTCTCTGGCTTCCCGGGCTTCGCGTTCCGATCTTTCCCGGGATTCGCGTTCAGCACGTTCACGAGCCTCCTGTTCTCTTTGCCGCTGGATGGCAATGGCTTCTGCCTCCCGGTCAACAAGTACTTCGCGCTCCACCTGGGGAGTTGGCGTTGTTTGAGCCGGAGGGGGTGGTGGCGGAGGCGGTACTTCTTCGCGCTCTTCCCTCACTTCTTCGGTAGGCACCTCGGGAATGTCCTGGCCCGGGCTTATCTGAGCACCCTGACCAACTTCAGGCATGCCGAAGCTGATCAGAATACCTTCCTGACCCGGAGGCGGAAAGGGAATCGTCCAAAATGGAAGGATGATAAGCAGCAAAAGGATACCATGTACCACCCAACTGATGATGGCTCCGCGGCGCTTATCCTTTTTTTCGCGCTCTTCAATGGCTTTTTTTATTTCATCGCGGTGTTGCTGCATACCTGCTTAACGCTATTGATCAAACCTCTGTTGCCAGGATAGCCTGGATATTCAAACGAAGCGCAATATCCATTACGCTTACTACGTGCTCCACAGGCACCCGCCTGGCCGGCTCTATGGTGAGCACTACCTTATCGGCAGATCCCTTGCGGTCTATTTCGCGCCGAAGCTCATTTTCCAGTGCACTCAGGGTTAACGGACGACCGTTGAGGGTAACTTCACCGGCAAGATTGACATAGACCTGCAGGGGTTGTTCTGTGGTTCTCTGCACCTGTTGCAACCCGGGAAGTCTCAAATTGAGGGCATTGGGTGCAACCAGGGTTGAGGTGAGCATAAAAAATATGAGCAACAGAAAAATAATGTCGGTGAGTGACGACATGCTGAAATTTGCACTGACTTTATTTCTGCGTTTGATAGCCATGCCTTTATTTTTTGATGGGTTGTGTTGCCAGAATAGCCCTTACATTCAATTGCTGGGCAATACCCATTACAGTAGCCACCTTGTCAAATTCAACACCGGTTTCCGCAACTATGGTAATGGTAGTGTTCCGGTTGTTTACCAGATCACCCAGTTGGTCGGCAATTTCACGGTGCAGCCCGGCTGCAGGTACGGCACTTCGGTTAACAAACAATGAGCCGTCGCGCCGGATTTCAACGGCAACATTAGTAGGGGCAATGGTTTTGGCATTGGACTCCGGCAGGTCAAACCGCTGAATCTTGATCAGCGTGGAAGTGAGCATGAAGAAAATAAGCAACAGGAATATGATGTCAGTCAATGATGACATGGCAAATTCCGCACTTACTTTATTTCGCTTTTTAAGAGCCATAATTGCTTTACAAATATCAGATGGCAGGTTCCTGAAGCAAGTCCATAAATTCCAGCGAACTGGCTTCCATTTTAAATACTACCTTATCGATGTAAGACACCAGAATGTTGTAGCCCACGAAGGCCAGGATACCGATAAACAAACCAAATGCAGTGGTTAACAATGCCTGGTAAATACCACCGGCCAGTACGTCAGGGGTTACATTTTCCTGGGTGGCCATTTCGTAAAAGGCAATGATCATTCCGGTTACCGTACCAAAAAAACCAATCATGGGCGCGGCCCCTGCAATGGTAGCCAGCCTCGACAGATTTTTCTCAAGTCTGAAAAGCTCCAGATTACCCGTATTTTCGATAGCTGTATTGATGTCTCGCAATGGTTTACCAATACGCAGCAGACCTTTTTCCACCATGCGGGCAACCGGTGAGTCATTTGTCTGGCAAAGGCGCAGAGCTGCCTGAAACTCATTATTCTGCACGTACCGCCTGATCTCCTGCATAAACTTTTCGTCAACCTTGGCTGCGCGTTGTATGGTCAGATACCTTTCGATAAAAATGTACAGGGCATAAATGGAAAGCAATAACAACGCAAACAGTATGGCCATGCCCAAAATTCCACTTTGCCAGAGGATATTAAAGATACTTTGGCTTACTTCAACGGTATCGGGTTCCATGGTTTGAAATAAAAACAGCATAGGGTTTTGGTTACGGTTAAAAGGTTGAGGTGAGTTGCGATCCTGCCCGGACCCGCTTTTAAAATTCAAAGCTATAAACCTATTTCCATTAAAAAAAATTGTTTGCTCTTAACATTTTCAGGAAGGTCTGTGGAAGTGTTTTTACTGCCTGTTTGAAATGTTTCAGACCATTTTCCGGTGTTTTTTTATCACTCTTTGTGCCCGCACCACTCACCTGCATTTCCCACTTTTTTAAAGTCATTGAATCAATGCGGATAATCAATGCGGGCAATAAGATTCAAGTGCCCTTCGGGCATTCATTGCCGCTGTAAACTTTACCCAAAATTCCGGATTGCCGTGATTTTATTATATTCCCCGGCAACGACTCACGATCCGTGGCACTCAGGAGAATCCGGTTTTGTTTGGCCACTGGACGCAAAACTGCCATGTATGCACATTATCGATTTCATCATTTTCATTCTCTACATGATCGTAGTGTTGGGAATTGGGTTTTACTTTTTAAAGCGCAACAAAAGTGCGGATGACTATTATGTAGGCGGACGAAAAATGGGCAGTGTTCATGTAGGGCTGTCAGTAGTTGCCACAGATGTGGGCGGGGGTTTTTCGATTGGCCTGGGAGGGCTTGGCTTTATCATTGGCCTTTCAGGTTCGTGGATGTTGTTTACCGGTTTAATCGGTGCCTGGCTCAGTGCCATTTTTCTGATACCGGTGGTGTCAGATCTTGCTTCCCGTTATCAGTTCCTTACATTTCCTCAGGTATTCGGACATTTTTACAACGCCCGTGTAGCATTGCTGGCAGGTATCATCTCGGCACTGGGATACATGGGCTTCACCAGTTCACAGATGCTGGCCGGAGCCAAACTGGCATCGGCATCATTTGACGGGCTTGATCAGCAAACGGCACTGATTGTAATGGGCGTTATTGCAGTAGTATATACGGTAACAGGAGGACTGAAGGCAGTTATTTACACCGATACATTTCAGTGGATCATTCTGCTTGCCGGGCTTATTTTTATCGGAATACCGCTTGGGTACACTGCCATAGGCGGGTTTGATGCCATTCGGGAAACGCTGGGCCCCGGTTATCTTTCATTAACCCAAATAGGCTGGGCAACACTGGTCAACTGGGCAGTGACTATAATACCCATTTGGTTTGTTGGTATGACCCTGTACCAGCGGATCTATGCTACCCGTTCGGAGTCATCAGCCCGGAAAGCGTGGTTCATGGCAGGTTTGTTTGAGTGGCCGGTAATGGCATTCATGGGGGTATTACTGGGTTTGTTTGCCCGGGTTGCCTTTGAACAGGGCATGTTTGAGTATGCAGGGTTTGCCGCCGGCGGTGATATGGATCCTGAAATGGGCTTGCCCATGCTGCTGAGAACCATTCTGCCTGCAGGGCTCATGGGACTGATGATGTCGGCTTATTTTTCAGCTATCCTGTCTACTGCAGACAGCTGCCTGATGGCGGCTTCGGGCAATATACAGACCGATATCCTCAAAAGGTATTTCCGTATTTCGGACAACCCGAAGTCCGTATTGCGCATTTCACAAGCCATTACATTGATCATAGGAATATTGGCTTTAGCGCTGGCCTGGCAAATGGAGAATGTACTGGAACTGATGCTGTATTCTTACGCATTTATGGTGAGCGGGTTGTTTATTCCGGTATTGGGTGCATTATTCCTCGTGCGATGCAGCGCTGTTGCAGCTTTCTGGTCGATGATCAGCGGGGGAACGGTAACACTGGTACTGATGCTTTGGGGCCTGAATTTACCTTTTGGCCTTGATCCTAACATTTTTGGCATTGCGGCTTCCCTGTTGGTATATGCCGGTCTTTGGATCATAACAGGTAAGCGACAGAGCATTACTCCTCATCCCTGACATTATCCTGTAATTTAGACTGAAGCACCCTGCAAGCATTTTCGCCACACCATGAAATCTGCAGCAAACCGCCTGTGATGGGTTCCCTGATACCATGCATGGATACCACCTCGCCATCAATCACTATGGCTACACGCCGGTCCAGGTAGCGTTCAGAAAAATGTTTGAGCATGGCACCGGCTTCTTCGGTGAGGGTCAGCATCAGATTAAGCTTGTCGTCAGTCGCGGCTGAGCTTTCAGGGCTCTTGCTCAGGAAGAGCGGAACAAAATCATCGGCCAGAATGGTTATCCACCTTAAGGTATCCAATTCTTCTGCAAACAGGCTGCTAAAGGGAAGTACAGCCTTAGGTGAATCTTCCGGACCGTCAAACCGGTAGCTGCTTCCATCGTAAAGAACGGGATAAAGGCCGTCAGGGACAGATTGCGTTTCCTGAGCCAGGGTAGCTGAAACAAGGGAAAACGCACAACAAAGAGTTATCAAAAATCTCAACATCACTGCTCAAGTTAAAGTGGTTAAAAATCGTCTTCAAGTCTGAATTGTCCGGTTATTCTTCGCACCTCCCAGCGACTAAAGTCCTGATTGGACTCGAACCCCTGCCCGATTATCACTTCGTCGTCGGTTGTAATACGCACTTGTTTATCGGTGAAAATCCTGTCGCTGTTTTCAAGCCAGATCAATTCTTCTGATTCAAGCATCTCTCCGTCAACACCGGTAAGCACCACACTGTCGCGCAAAAGCACGCGATCTTCATTATCGAAACGGATAGCATACTTGGCCGTCAGATAATTTTGCTCCCTGCCGCCCGACCCGTAAAAGGTGACGTGCACCCCATCAGGGAATTCCCTGCGCGGGTTGTCGCGATCGAGATAGTTCAGCATAACCGGGCCCATAATTTTCACCCTCACTACGGCTGAGTCACTATAGAGTATTTCAACCTCTGATGCCCTTTCAATATTGGCTCCTTCAAATTCCTTTACTGCATCCAGGTCTTCACGGGTGTTTTCACAAGCCTGAAGGGTGAACCACAATACCGGGATCAGGAAAACGAGCCGTAAATTAACCGATGTGATCAATCTGCTATTATATTTGCGTTTTTAATTAAAATGGTCATCATGTACCGGATCAGTAACATAAAGATAGCATTACTCTTATTACCCGCCTTGTTTTTTGTTGTGTTTTACGGTAGCTGTACTCCCGAAGTTACCCGGTCCGGAAATGGTGAAACGCTGTTTGTGAATGCCTATTTGAGGTATGCACTGGAAAATATTCAGGTAAGGGGCGAATTACAGCTAATGAAAGGTGACAGCGCTCTTACTGCCACGGCCTATTATCCCGAAAACGCAAGGTTTCAGGGGCATACCATGCGCAACCTTACCACTATGCAAAGCGCGCGTTATGCACACAGCTTTCATGCCGAATATCAGACACCATACACTTTCAGATTTAGCGGATTGAACAATGAAGAACACGAAATCAATGTGACCATGTCGCCGGTGGGGCATGTGATCAGCGAAGCCATAATACCTGCGGACCGGCAATTCACTTTTGAATGGGAAGGTAATCCCCTTAATGAGAAAGAAAGTATGACGCTGCTGTTTACGGCCCGTGGCGGCAAAGAACTGACCCTGAACATACTGGGGCCTACTTCAGCCAATAAGTTCACTTTCAATCCTTCCCAGCTTGAAGAGTTTGATGCAGACACAGGAACACTGCACGTAATTAAGCGCAAAACAGAGCTGATCCGGAAACCCGGCCTTGAGGCCAGAGTCAGGACAGAATTTTACCTGCGCGATATACCTTTGATAATGGAATAGGTCCACTGAGGCCGGTAAAAAAAAACTGGATTCATTTTGACCACTTGATGCTATGAACCAAACAGTCAGGTTACCGGTACAGCTGGATGAACTTGATTTGCCGCCCGGCTTCCAGGTGCATCTTTTCGTATTTGGTTTTCAAATCGAGATCGGGATGTGGTAAAGCCGGTAAAGCGTAAATGTCAAAGAATGCCCCGGCCAGCTTCCATTTTGCCTGACATGCGGCATGCAAAGTGTATCCAAACAATGACTCATCGTCAGTTTTAAGATTGAGCCTTGCCTCAGGTTTTAAAAGCTTGTTGAATTTGCTGAGAAAAAAAGGCGATGTCAGCCTTCGGTTTTCTTTTCCGCGTTTTTTAAAAGGGTCGGGAAAAGTGATCCAGATACCGCTGATTTCACCGGGTGCAAAAAAGTTTTCAATGCATTCAATTCGTCCGCGCAAAAAAGCAACATTACTCAGATTGGATTCCAGTGCACGGGTAGCACCTTTCCACATCCGGTTCCCTTTGATATCGATACCAATATAATTGTACTCCGGGTACCGCTTTGCCAATCCGAGGGTATAGTCTGCATCGCCGCAGGCCAGCTCAAGTATGATGGGGGCATTGTTTTTAAAATGACCGGCCAGCCAGTTACCGGCCATGTTTATCTCTCCTTGAACACAGTTAGAAAGTGTTTTCTTCTTAAAGTCAGTATGCTCGAACACATTATAAAATGAAGACAATTCACTGAACTTCCTGAGTTTGTTTTTTCCTCCCACGTTGAATCAGATAATGATAAGGCCGGCAAAGTTAATCAATAGCCGGCAACCGCATCTGTCACCTGTTCAGTATTTGGGAACTGCGTATTGACTCCGGAAGAATTGTATTGGCTATGCGTCGAATAAATTGGCCATACGCAGGGCGTACAGTACATTTGCTGCAAAATAGAACAGGGATATGAGAGTTGTCAGCGTTATAGTTTTAACAGCCATAGTGGTATTATCTGCCACCGGTGTTTACGGACAAGAAAAAGAGATCAGGTCTGTTCATATCGGGCTGTTGTACCCTCTGAGCACCAATGGGATAACAGCTCCGGAGTACAGCAATCGGTTTTCGCTGCATGCCATTGGCGGTATTTCCGGCGGAGAATTGGGAATTTGCCTCAGTGGTTTTGGCCACATCACTGCAGGCAATCTTGAAGGCATACAGTTATCGGGATTTGGCAATTTTATACTGGGAGATGCACAAGGAGCATCAGTTGCGGGTTTTGGCAATGTAACCGGCAATTCAAAGGGCGTACAGGTTGCCGGATTTGGCAATGTGAGTAATAATATGCGCGGCATTCAGGTAGCGGGGTTCGGAAATGTAGCAGCAGATACCGATGGACTGCAAGTAGCCGGATTCGGCAATGTAAGCCGTAGTTCTGAAGGGCTTCAGGTGGCTGGTTTTGGCAATATAAGCAGCAGGAACAAGGGAGTACAGGCTGCCGGGTTTTTCAATGCAACTTCTGAAATGGAAGGCATACAGGTGGCCGGATTTCTGAATGCAAGCCGAAATGTAAAAGGCATTCAGGTAGCCGGATTTATGAACATTGCCGGCCGGGTAGATGGTTTGCAGGCAGCCGGCTTTATCAATATTGCAGACAGTTCGGATTACCCCATCGGCATCATCAATATTATCGGAAACGGTGAGATGTATGTACAAACCTATACAGACGAAATGCAAAACTACTTGCTGTCATTCAGGTCGGGAAGCAGAACCACTTACGGTTTCATAGGTTTCGGCATGAATAACCATACCGGCATCAGTAATGACATTTCTTTTTCCACGGAGGTAGGCGTAGGTCTGCAGCTTCATCCTGCTGCAGTGTTTCGGGTAAGAGGAGAGCTGTTTTACAATCAAATTGTTTACCAAGGTTTTTCAGATACTGCCATCAGGAACGGATTCAGGGTTTTAGGTGATGTCAACCTGGGACCGCTGCATCTTTTTGCCGGTGCAGGGTTGAGTGTTGTTCAGATTACAACGGCTGAATTTGAACACCCCTGGATCATGGAGGAGTGGAAGAATAACCGCTATTTATTGCCCGGGATTATAGCTGGAGCAGCCTTGAAAATCAAGTAAAGCTATTTATGCAGAGCAATTTAATGATAAGCTGCTGCAATTCAATGATTTTCCATGCGATAAAGTATATTTGCCCGGAGCATAAATACTGCTTATGTCGCAAGTTTCCCTGAGTGCCATAGAGCAACAAAAAGCCATTTATATTCGCGGCATTGCCGGTAAAAAGCCATTAGTTCCGGTTGGGTTTGAAGAGCTTGAGCGCAAAGCGCTGCAATGCATAAGTGTCAAAGCAGGAGCATACATTGCCGGTGGTGCAGGTGGTGAGCTGACCATGCAGCGAAATCGCCGGGCCCTGGATCAGGTAACACTGATACCCCGCATGCTCAAGGATGTTTCTGCCGTAAGCATGGAACGCAACATTTTTGGTGAAGTATGGCCGGTACCCTTTGCATTGGCTCCCATAGGCGTACTGGAAATGGTACACCGGCAGGCTGATCTTGCAGTAGCGAGAGCCAGCCGGGCGACGGGTGTGCCCATGATATGGTCCAATCAGGCTTCAGTTCCCATGGAAGCCTGTGCCAAGGAAGCAGCTGATGCACCCCGATGGTTCCAGTTATACTGGAGTAAGAATAATGACCTGGTGAAGAGCCTGGTACAAAGAGCAGAAGCAGCTGGATGTTCAGCTATTGTAGTTACACTGGATACCACCATGCTCGGGTGGCGAACGCGAGATCTTGATCTGGCTTATCTGCCATTTCTTGAAGGGAGAGGTATTGCCCAGTACACCAGCGATCCGGAGTTCATGCAACTGGCTGCCGAAAACCGGGAAGCCGGCGATCTGAAACCTCCGCTCAACCTGAAGACTCTGAAGCACGTATTGAGCCTGGCCTACCGGTTTCCAGGATCATTTTTAGGGAATTTGCGGTCGGGAATCCCGCTTAAAGCCGTTAGAACTTTTATCCGGATCTACTCCCGTCCTTCGCTTACCTGGAATGACCTGGCTTTCCTCAGAAAGATTACAGATCTGCCCATCATACTAAAAGGGATATGTCATCCCGATGATGTGCGGCTTGCCCTTGAACACGATGTACAGGGCATAATACTGTCCAACCACGGAGGGAGGCAGGTTGACGGAGCCGTTGCAAGTTTTGAAATGCTGAAAAAAGCAGCCGGCATCACAGGCGGGCGGATGGAATTATTTATCGACAGCGGTATTCGCAGCGGAGCGGATATCATGAAATGTCTTTGTCTTGGAGCATCGGCAGTGATGATAGGCAGGCCCTATGTTTACGGGCTGGCACTGGCCGGGGCTGAGGGTGTGGAACAAGTGATCAGGAACCTTGCCGCGGATTTTGAACTGACCATGCGGTTGTGTGGCTGCCAGTCGGTTGATGAGCCGGACAGTTCACTTATACTGAAGGGTTGAAGCTGAATACAGCGATCCTGCACACTGAATACTTCCATGGAGCGCATGCAAGCTGCCCGGTTAGGGTTGGTAAGTTTGCGCGACCACAAAGAGTGATCCAAAAAAACACTTCAAAAACCTGTTATTCAGTTAGGTCGGGTGGACTGAGACCGAGTTCCTCACCTTTCCTCAGCATGAAAGCCCGGGCTGCTTCACGGTCATTGGGAATTTCGCCGTCGAGTATAGCTTCTTTGATGGCTGATTTAATGATGCCCACCACTGGAGAAGGTTTTATGCCAAAGGTTTCAATAATTTCCGTACCGGAAACGGGAGGTTGCCAGTTCCTGATGCGGTCTTTTTCCTCTACTTCAACCAGTTTTTCGCGAACGGCTTTGTAGTTGGCAAGAAACCGCTCCACTTTTTTAGGATTCTTCGACGTGATATCGGCTTCACACAGCATGAGCAGGTCTTCGAGTTCATTGCCGGCATCAAACAAGAGTCTTCTGATGGCGGAATCCGTTATTTCTTCACGAGACAGTGGAATAGGCCTGAGATGGAGCAGAACGAGCTTTTCCACGTATTTCATTTTGTGATCAAGGGGCAGTTTAAGTCGCTTGAAAATCCTGCGCACCATGCGAGCCCCAACCACTTCGTGGCCGTGAAAAGTATATCCCTGGCCTTTTACATATCTTTTTGTTGCCGGTTTGCCAATATCGTGTAGCAATGCTGCCCACCTGAGCCACAGAGAGTTTGAATGGCGGGCAACATTATCCACCACCTGCAAGGTGTGGTAGAAGTTGTCTTTATGCCCCATGCCGTCAATGGTTTCCACCCCGTGGAGCTCATCCAGCTCAGGGAAAAAATGTTTGAGCAGGCCCGTAGTTCTCAGCAGGTGCAGACCCACGGACGGTTTTGATGACAGCAGTATTTTATTGAGCTCGGTCGCGATACGCTCCATGGATATGATCTCAATTCGCGGAGCCGATTCGATAATTCCGTTGAGGGTTTCAGGCAGAATTGTAAACCTGAGCTGAGCGGCAAAACGAACTGCCCGCATCATTCTAAGCGGATCATCGCTGAAGGTTCGGGCAGGTTCCAGCGGAGTGCGGATAACACAACGATCCAGATCGCCGAGGCCGTTAAACGGATCAATAACGCGGCAAAATTCATCCTTTTGCAGGCTTGCTGCCAAAGCATTGATGGTAAAATCCCTGCGGTTCTGATCTTCCTCCAGTGTTCCTTCCTCCACGTCGGGTTTGCGGCTGTCAGGCGAATAAGACTCGCGCCGTGCACCAACAAACTCAGTTTCCATGCGCCCCCATTTTACCATGGCTGTGCCAAACCTGCTGTAGGTGATCACCTCCACATCGGGGCCCAGTGCATTGGCCGTGAGCTGAGCCAAAGCTATACCGCTTCCTTCGCAAACTACATCGGCATCCACGGTGGGCCTGCCCAGGAGTTTATCTCTTACAAACCCGCCCACCAAAAAAGCTCTGGTATTCATTTGACCGGCCAGCCGGCCAATCAGGGTAAAAAGTTCAGCTTCCTCATCAGATAGCCGGATATAGACATCTTTTTGCATGCGTTCAATCTCTGATAACCAGCCATTCACCATTCTCCAACCATTGCAGAATCCGTGAAGGCTTTTGCTTCATTTCGCCAGCCAAATGACCCGGAATTACTCCATCGGCAAGATTAACTATTTTCTCATCGATTTCATCAAAGGTACGAGGCCCCGGATTTCCACTGTAATTGGCCGAAGTGGACACCAAACCGCTATTGAGGGCTTCCATCAATCTGCCGCAAAACCCCGTGCTCACCACCCTGATACACAAGGTTCCATCATCAGCTACCGGAAAGTGTGACTTCATCTGCGGATCAACACTGTATACGATGCTGGTTGGGTTTTCATGACTACAGGCCACAACCAGCACACTGTCAGACAGCGGACCGGTAATTTTCTGGAGTACCTCTTTGTTGGGCACTATAACGATAAACGGCTTGGAAACTTCTCTGCCTTTGAGTGCCCTAAGCTTTTTGATGGCTTCGCCCGATGATGGCAATACACTCAGTCCCCATATGGTATCGGTAGGGCATAACAAAATGCCATCATCTTTCAATATTGACATGGCTTTTTTGAGCCATTCTGTTTCGTCTGAATGTACATTCATGTAAAATGCTGACAATTTTGGCATAATTCAGGGCAATCCGGGCAACGGTTCAAAAGTTATTGCGTTGTTTTGGATACTTTTACAGGTTTCTGTGTTATACGGTTTATGACAACAACTTTACTCACCGGCAAAGGTACGTGTTTGCGCTGGCTAAAACCAGCTATCGGAGTCATTGTTGTTATGCTTTGCCTGCATGCCGATCTCAGTGCAAATCACATTGTAGGGGCCGACATAAGTTACACCTGCCTGGGTAATAACCGGTACAGGTTTGTAATGAACATTTACAAAGAAGGTATCGGGCCACCTACACCCGGCACCAACACTGCCGATTTTGACCAGCCGGCGTATATCACCATATATCAGGGCAACGAGACGCAGATATTCAGAAGTCTGACTGTTCAATACATAAGCCGGACTCCGGTACCTGTCACTTTAGGTAATCCTTGCCTCATTACCAATGTCAATGTTCAAGTTGAACAGGCGGTTTACGTGTGGGAAGAAACCCTGCCCTTTCATGCTCAGGGTTATCATATTATGTATCAGCGCTGTTGCCGCAACAATACCATCAACAATATTTTCATTCCCGGAAACACCGGTGCTACTTACAGTCTCTTTATGAGCGGGGCCTCTATGGTTAACAAGCCCAACGGACAATGCGGTAATAACAGCCCTGTGTTTAACGACTTTCCGCCCATTGCCATTTGTACCAATGAGCCGGTCAATTTTGATCACAGTGCCACGGATGCCGACGGCGATGAAATAGTGTACAGCTTTTGTGCCGCATTTGCCGGTGCAACGGTTACTCAGCCTATGCCAACCATTTCTCCCCCCCCTTCGCAGCTCAACCAGGTCAATTATATTGGGCCTACATATACTGACCAATTTCCGCTGGGTGTCAACGCTCCTACACCGGTAACTATTGATCCGGTAACGGGACTGATTGACGGCATTCCCAATATTCCCGGGCAATTTGTGGTGAGTGTTTGTATCGAAGAATTCCGTGACGGTGTTTTAATGACCCGGACCTACCGGGATTTCCAGTTTAATGTAACCCATTGTCTGGTAGGCGTCAGAGCCGGACTGGCCGCAGATTATATAGAATTTGACCCTGTTGTTAACGATAATGTTTACGTATTCAAATCCTGCGGCGAATTCAATGTCTATTTGGAGAATGTGTCTCCGCAGCTCAGTCAAACCCCCAATGCTATCAGTAAATACAGCTGGCAATTTGATATCCAGGGCAATGTGGTTGAGCAAAATTCTTTTAACGGCAGCTTTCAGTTTCCGGAAGGAGTATTTACCACTTACCGCGGCATGCTGATCATCAATCCCGATGAAGATGCATGTACTGATACAGCACATATACGGGTAGATATTTACCCGGAAGTAGTGGCAGCTTTTGAACCGGATTATGAACCCTGCGAAATCGGTCCGGTTACCTTCACCGACCTGTCATATACCGGGGCTGATGAGATCATCAGTTTTAGCTGGAGTTTTGGCGACGGCACTCAAGAAGAATATACCGAATCAGTTAATCCCATCCATGAGTACGGCAATTCCGGCAGTTATCCCGTTAGCCTGCATGTAATCGACAACAATGAATGTGAGGACACCGTAACTGAATTGCTTCAGTATTATCCTACCTCGATTATTAACATCGTTCCGGATAGTTTCAGAATATGCCATCCCGGCACGGTACAGTTTGCCAACAACTCATATCCCATTGACGGCTACACGACAATATGGGATTTCGGGGACGGTCAGCAGAGTTTTGAGGCAAGCCCGCAGCATGTTTATCAACATCCTGGAAACTACTCCATCACCATACAGATCCTGTCTCCCATTGGCTGTGATACTTCGGCCACATTTCACAACTGGATCGAGATCCTACAATCACCGATTGCCGGTTTTTCCTATACACCGGACAATCCCAGTAATTTCAATTCCACGGTGACATTCAAGGATGAATCAGCCCTGGCTCACTTTTTTCAATGGGATTTTGGCGGGGTATATACTTCAACCAGCAGAGAACCTGTAATCACTTTTCAGGATACCGGGGTTTATTATGTTGAACAGATCGTAAAACACATCAATGGTTGTACTGATACTGCCTACGCCCTGGTAGATGTGGAACCCAAGTACACCTTTTATTTGCCCAATGCTTTTTCGCCTAATTACGATGATATCAATGACCTTTACGGTGGCGTTGGTATCTTTTTCGGGCTTGAAAACTTCCAGTTGAGTATTTATAACAGATGGGGGGAAAGAATTTTCCACACCAATAATCCCGAAGAACGGTGGAACGGACGAAAACACAATTCAGGAGAACATGTTAAAAACGGGGTATATGTATGCCATGTGAGTTTCAGGGCACCCCGTGGCGGATTACAGCAATTTAAGACATTTGTCATGGTAGTGCGCTAAGTCGCCATTTAACATTTCTGCACTTTTCTTCCTCAATTTATCGGAACTACTTTAGGGTGTTGCGTGCTAAGTGATTATCTTGGAGCCTCTTGTACAAAAGGAGTTTCCCAACATGCGACAATTGCTGATTTCACTTCTGTCCGTTTTATTCGTGCTGTTATCGGTATATAGTTTGCATGCCAGCCATTTGATAGGCGGATATATGAGCTATGAATGCCTGGGAAACAACAGTTACCGATTTACGGTAAAAATAGTACGGGACTGTTTTGGCAACAATGCACCGTATGACGGTTCGATCAACTTCACGATTTATGCCGGCAACAATCTCAATTTCCCGTTTCAAACCGTTTTTGCACCACTTGTACCTTCCAATATCACCACAGTGCCGATTACTGCCAATAACCCCTGCCTTATTCCCCCGGCCAATCTCTGTGTACAGGAAGCCTTTTATCAGGTTGTAGTCACCCTGCCTTTCAATGCCAGTGGTTACTATGTGGCACATCAGCGATGTTGCAGAAATTCAACGGTCAACAATATTTTTAATCCCGGTGCACTTGGATCGGTGGGTAATACTTTCATGATATTCCTGTCTGCTGCCGCACAAACCAACCAGGCCAACGGGCAATGTGGCAACTCATCGCCGGTTTTCGAGCAGCTGCCTCCGGCTGTAATATGCCTCAATCAGGACATCAACTTCAACGTGGGCGGCACGGATGCCGACGGTGACAGCCTTGTTTACTCACTTTGTGCACCATATGAAGGTGGGTCACAGTTTGCACCGGCTCCTAATCCGGCTACTCCCCCTCCTTACAATGGGGTAGTGTTTATTGGCCCACTCTATTCAGCCGCCAATCCACTGGGAACCAACCCACCTATGACCATCAATCCTCAAACCGGGCTCATTTCGGGTATTCCCTCCATTCCCGGTCAGTTTGTAGTAGGTGTGTGTGTATCCGAATACAGAAACGGGGTATTATTGTCACAAACACGGCGCGATTTTCAGTTTAATGTCACCTCGTGTGCTCAGGTAGTGAATGCTGCACTGGAGTCGGATGAAACACTTATCCAGCCAGGTGGTCCGAACCTGTACACCTTATACACTTGTGGTGATACCATTATTGAGTTTCAGGATCTGAGTACCGATCAGAACTTTATCAATGCATGGCAATGGACTTTTTTTAAAAATGGCGAGTTTTTCAAACAAGATACTACTCAAAATCCGGTGATCAACTTTGAAGAGCCCGGTTTATATACCGGTATGCTGGTGGTCAATCCCGGCACCGAGGACTGCACCGACAGTTCTTCCATCCTGGTCAATATATATCCGGACATGATTCCTGATTTCGACTTTTTATATGATTCCTGTGCGTTTGTGCCGGTCGATTTTGAAGACCTGAGCACCCCGCTCGGTAATAATATCATTACTGGCTGGCTTTGGGATTTTGATGACGGATTTACATCCACATTGCAGAATCCTTCCCATTTTTATGACTCGCTGATATCGGGAGATTTTCTTGTGACGCTCACCATTACTGACAATAACGGATGTACCCGTGATGTGTCCAAAACAGTTGAATATTATCCTTCTCCCATTATTGCTATCGATGCGGATACTTTTCAAGGCTGTTCACCTTTTTTTATTCAGTTCAGTAACAATTCATACCCCATTGACGGTTATTCTACCCTGTGGGTACTGGGTGACGGCGATTCAGCATTTGTGGCCAGTCCGGCCCATACATATCAGGACCCGGGTTATTATTCCGTCATAATTGAGATCACTTCTCCGGTTAACGGCTGTGTGTCTAAGGACACATTCATTGACCTTATCAAGGTGGAACCCATTCCATTTGCCTTGTTCAGTACAGCAATGGATACCTGTGAACAGCTGCCCGTCACTTTTTTCGAATCTTCCATAGATACCGGCCTGTTGCCTATACTCACCTGGTACTGGGATTTTGGAGATGGCAACGACACGCTGCTCACTGAAGCCCTGGATGTAGCCTACGGTTATGCCGATGCAGGCATCTATACCGTTTCCCTTACGGTAGCTGACAGTATTGGCTGTTCGAGTACTTTTACGGAGATCATCGAGTACTTTCCGGCATCGGCCATTGCTATAGAGCCATCACTAACCGAAGGTTGCAGTATGCTTGAGGTGGAATTTGCCAATTTTTCCTTCCCTGTTTCCGGATATGACATTTTGTGGGATTTTGGAGACGGCAACACCTCTACTGATCTCAGTCCGGTACATTTTTATACTGATACGGGAATTTACACTGTAGTGCTTACCATAACCAGCCCTTCAGGATGTGTCAGCCAGCAAATTTTTAATGATCTCATTGCAGTATGGCCCCTTCCACAGCCGGATTTCAGTATTGACTATGATACCTGCTCTACCCTGCCGGTATTGTTTACCAGCCAGTCATTCAATGTAGGTTCAGGTGGCCCGGTCAATACATGGTCATGGAACTTTGGCGACAATAACACTGCTTCAGCGCCAATGACATCCCATCAGTATACTGAACCCGGCACGTATTTTCCTCAGCTTACGGTAACCGATATCAACGGATGTACCGATAGCATAAGTTATGAACTCGTATGGTACCCTGCCGCCTCAATTTCATTTTCCGCCGATGAAACTGAAGGCTGCGAGATGCTGGAAGTGTCATTTACTCACAATGCTGTACCTTCAACCGGGTATGACTTTTGGTGGAGCTTTGGAAACGGAAGCACATCCACTGCCGAAAACCCTTTCCATGCCTATACTTCACCGGGTTTTTACGATGTATCCCTTCAAATAGTCTCGCCAGCAGGATGTGAATCTGAATTGGTAGCCGAGGACTTTATCAAGGTTTATAACAATCCCACCGCACAGTTTAACTACGCTTTTGACACCTGTACGGTAACCCCTGTCAGTTTTTTTGATACTTCCATTCCCGGAGATGGCACTATCGTCAGCTGGTTGTATGATTTCGGAGATGGTAATACAAGCGGTTTACCGGTAACCACGCACCTTTTTGACACTGCCGGATTTTTGACCGTATCCCTCACGGTGGCAGATATATTTGGATGTACCGACAGTACTGCCATCGTTACCGGTTGGTTTCCCAATCCTATAATTACCATTGTACCCGACAATACAGAAGGATGTGAACCCCTGGAAGTTTTTTTTGAAAACAATTCATACCCCATCAACGGGTATACTACTTTTTGGGAGTTTGGCGACGGTGGCACTTCATTGGAAGCCAGCCCCACATATACTTACGAAAATCCGGGAATTTATACCGTAATACTCACTATCACTGCGCCTCCGGGAAGTCCCGGCAATTGTGTTTCAGTAGATACCTTTATTGATCTGGTGAACGTAAATGCCAGCGGTATCATCAATTTTGACGTGGTTTATGATCCATGTTCATCCCAGATCCCTATCCAGTTCATGGATTTATCAACTGCCGGCAGCAGTCCGATTTATTACTGGAACTGGAATTTCGGCGATGGTAATGAAAGTGTTGAACCCTCACCACAACACATTTATTCAGAGCCCGGAACCTATACCGTAAGCCTTACGCTGACCGACAGTATCGGTTGCCATCGAACTTACACGGATACATTGCAGTATTACCCGGCATCACTTATCGACATTTCCTGGGAAACCGATGGTAACTGCACTCCATTGACCGCTTCATTCTTCAACCACTCTCAGTACTACACTGACCCGGAATATACATGGACCTGGCAATTCAGCAATGGAGTATCACTCAGTGGTTCGCAGCCCGAACACACCTTTCAGTCCGGAGGAGATATTATTCTCACGGTTACCAGCATTTCGCCTTCAGGTTGCACAGCTCAGGCAGTTTATGACAATCTGGGCATCAACAACCCGCCAACAGCTGCATTCCAGGTGAGCTGGGATTCATGTGCACTGGATCCAATACAGCTTACAGACCAATCCATTCCGGGAGGGTTGGCATTGACAGACTGGATCTGGTCATTCGGAGACGGCTTTCAGAGCAACCTGCAATCTCCTTTTCATACATTTACTTCTCCTGGGGTATATGATATACAGCTCATAGTGCGGGACAATAATGGCTGTTATGATACCAGCCATATCAGAACCCTGTCGTATTTTCCGGCACCGCTGATTGACCTTGAGCCCGACAGATGGTTTGATTGTGCCGATGCCACCATCACATTCACCAATTGGTCACAACCGATTGATGAAAACTACTCCGCCTTCTGGCAGTTTGGTGACGGTAACTCGGCAAGCTTTCATGAAGGTGAACATACTTACACTCAGGCCGGTGAGTTTCCGCTTACCCTGACCATGACTTCTCCCACGGGCTGCACTTCATCCCGCACCTTAGAAACCCCGCTGAATATTGCCCCGCATTTTATTGCTGAAATCGCGATTGATCCGGATCCGTTTACCCAGCTTGATAAGACTGTGACGGTAACTGCATTGCCCGAAAGCATTGCTGTTTATGAATGGTTTCTCAATCAGCAGTTCATCACTTTTGCCCCTGATTTTGACTTTGATCCCGAACAATCATCTCAGATCACCCTGGGCTTGTATGCCACTCACCCCTATGGATGCACCGACACAGTTCAGCGCATCATAGTCCTGGAACCGACACTGAGATACTATCTTCCCAATGCATTCAGCCCTGATGAGAATGGCAATAATGACCTATACTTCGGCGTAGGTTCCCTTTTAGGGATCCATAGTTTCAGCATGGAAATATTTAACCGGTGGGGTGAAAGAGTATTTTTCAGTACCCAGCCTGAAGTGGGCTGGAACGGACGCAAAAACAACACCGGTCACAAGATCCTCAGTCAGGGCAACTACGTTTGTATAGTCCGGATTGTTGATGCTCAGGGCAAGCAGCATACATTTACGGAAAACATTATGCTGCTGAGATAGTGGCCGGGTATAACCTTTCCCGGGTTGAATACGGGATTAAAACTGGACAATCCCTGCCTGAAATTTCTACCTTTGTGTCCAATACTAATCGCTTACCGATCAAGTTCCTTTTATGGATATACCCGAACATCTGAACGTATTGCTGCTGGGCTCCGGTGGCCGTGAACACGCTTTAGCCTGGAAGATAAGGCAGAGCGACTTTTGCGGAAAACTCTTTATGGCGCCGGGTAATCCCGGAATGGAAATGCTGGGTGTTTGCCTTCCCTTTCAGGCCGGCGATACAGAGCAGATTGCCAATACCATTCGCCATGAGAATATCGATGTGGTAATTTGCGGCCCGGAAGACCCGCTGGCCAACGGACTGCAAGACAACTTACAAAATCTTGGCGTTCTTGATCAATGCATTTTTGTGGGTCCGGGAAAAAGCGGCGCACGCCTGGAAGGCTCAAAGTTTTTTGCCAAGCAGTTCATGCAACGGCATGGTATCCCGACCGCTTCGTATGCACAATTTTCGGCAGATCAGGCAGAAGAAGCCGTTGAATACATCAGCAATCGTCCGCTGCCCATAGTGTTAAAAGCCGATGGGCTGGCAGCAGGCAAAGGCGTTATTATAGCCGAATCATACAATGAAGCCATAGAAGAGCTCAGGGCGATGCTGACTGGCAAATTTGGTGAAGCCGGCAATACCGTGGTTATCGAGTCATTTTTAAAAGGCACTGAGTTTTCCGTTTTCATTCTCACCGATGGCCGGCATTATTATATGCTTCCTCAAGCTAAAGATTACAAAAGGATAGGCGAGGCAGATACCGGGCTCAATACCGGAGGTATGGGCTCTATTTCGCCGGTACCGCTGGCCGATGAAGAAATGATGGAAAAAGTGGTTTCCCGCATCATCAAACCTACCTTGCACGGGCTCGAAAAAGAGAATATCCCGTATTTCGGATTTATCTTTTTTGGCCTGATCAGTGTGGAAGGTGAGCCATACGTGATTGAATACAATTGCCGGATGGGTGACCCCGAGACTGAATCCGTTATGCCTCGCATACAAGGGGATTTACTGGCGGCCATACATCAGCTTGGCCACGGACAATTCAGCAGTTTGTTGCTCACTGAAACAAAGGAGCATGCTGCGTCCGTAATTCTGGTATCCGGCGGCTATCCTGAAGCTTATCAGAAAGGGAAACCCATAAGCATCCCCGGATTGAGCAGCGACTATCTGCTTTTTCATATGGGTACTGCCATGAACAACGATCAGCTGGTAACTTCAGGCGGTAGGGTTTTATCCGTTACCTGTACGGCAGAAAACTACAGGGATGCATTGAAAAAAGCATACCTTCTGGCTGAAAAGATCAGCTTTGAAGGCAAATACTATCGCACCGATCTGGGTTTTGATCTTCCATGAAGCTTTTACTGTCCAATATTACCCGCGTCATCAATGCCCGGATCATAAGGGGTAGCGTTGAGCATCACATCGTTCGGAGAATATTTATTGACAGCAGGGATTACCCGCCGGCTGAAGAAAGTTTGTTTATTGCCATCAGCGGCAAAAGGCACAATGCTGCCCGGTTTATACCCCAACTGGCGGAACGGGGCTTTACCATGTTTATTACCGATGAAGACGTACCCGGGCTGCCGGATGATGCGAACATCACCATCCTTCGGGTGGATCATAGCCTTAAAGCACTTCAGGCATTGGCTGCCTATTACCGTAGTATGCATAAAGGGACGCTGATTGCGATAACCGGCAGCAACGGAAAAACCATAGTGAAGGAGTGGATCTATCAATTGGTGCAGGCTCATTATTCAGCATACCGCAGTCCCAGAAGTTACAATTCCCAGGTGGGAGTGCCGCTGTCGATCTTCGGACTGGAGCCGGAACATCAGGTGGCCATTATGGAAGCGGGGATATCACAACCCGGGGAAATGGAAAAACTCGAGGCTATGTTACAGCCCGCTACCGGTCTGTTTACCAACCTGGGTTCAGCTCACGATGAGGGTTTCACCTCAAAGCAGCAAAAGCTGGAGGAAAAAGCGCTTCTTTTCAAAAATTGCAGCCAATTGATTTACTGTGCCGATCATATGGATGTATCACATTTTTTTGCCCCCGCATGGCGGGGGCGTGGCGCATATACCTGGACTGTCGAAGCTGCAGAAGAGGCTGACGTTTGGTATGAATCTTTACATGCAGGCCAGGGGGGATCGATACAAAAATTGGGGAGCCTGCACACAAAGAGTTATCCAAAAAACACCAACACCTGGAAAGCTACAAGTAGCAGGATAACGTTCGAATTCAGTCTGCCTTTTACCGACCCCATACTGGTTGAAAATGCACTACATGCCATTACTTACTGCATATTACTGGGGCTGCCGCCGGAAACCATTGCCAAAGGTGCCGCTGAGCTTGAAAGCCTGCCTATGCGGCTGGAACTGAAGTGGATAAGGCAAGGGAATATGCTGGTGAACGACAGCTACAACAGCGATGTCAAGTCGTTGGAAATTGCGCTTCACTTTATGATGCAGCACCATGCTTTACCGCATAGCATGTTGATATTAAGTGATGTGCTGCAGTCCGGGCTGCCTGATGATGAACTGTACCGCAGAATTGCTGAGCTGATTGCGGCTGCCGGGATCAATCAGGTAATTACTGTGGGTCAATACAGCCATCAACTGGCAGGAAACCTCAACCTCGAAACAATCAGTCACCGGCATTTTCCGGATACCGAAGCATTACTTGATGATCCTTTGCCGGACAGTATAAGCAATACGGGCATATTGCTCAAGGGTGCACGCCAGTTTGCCTTTGAACGTGTGGCGCGCATATTGGAGCAACGAAGGCATGATACCCTGCTTGAGATCAACCTGGAGCATTTGGTTCACAATTTTAATGTCTATCGCACTGCAGCCGGCAGCAGAGTAAAAACCATGGCCATGCTAAAAGCTTCGGCCTATGGCACCGGAAGCGGGGAAATAGCCCGGGTGTTGCAGCATGAGCAGGCTGATCATCTGGCTGTGGCCTATGCCGATGAAGGTGTACAGCTTCGCCGTGCCGGCATACATTTACCCATTGTAGTACTACAGGCACAGCCCGCGATATTTGACATTTTGCTGCAGCATAGCCTGGAACCGGAGATTTACGACATATCACAGCTCAAGTGGTGGATAGAGGCTGTCAGGGAACACCGGCCCAATAAAGCACCGGGCATTCATTTAAAAGTTGACACCGGAATGCACAGGCTGGGATTCCCGTACCATTCACCGGATGAGTTAAAAACACTACTGAGGGATAACCCGAAAATTGGTGTACGCAGCATATTTACCCATCTGAGCGGAGCTGACAATCCGGAACACAGGAGCTTTACCTTGCAGCAAATCAGCAGATTCAGGAAGGTATACGGAGAATTGTGCGATGTGCTGGGATACCGGCCACTGAGTCATATGCTGAACTCCTCAGGTATGGCAGTTTACCCAGAAGCCTCGGAGGACATGGTACGGATCGGAATCGGATTGTATGGATTTGACCCTTCCGGCAATATACAACACGAGCTTTTGCCTGTGGTAACATTCAAAGCCCGGATTCTGCAAATTAAACAAGTGCCTGCCGGAGAACCCATTGGGTATGATCTTAAGGGAATTTCAGACAAAGTCCGCACCATAGCCGTAATCAGTGCCGGATATGCAGACGGAATACCAAGAACACTGTCCAACGGAAAGGGTGGAGTATATATACAGGGATGGTATGCACCATTTGCAGGTACCATTTGCATGGATGTAAGCATGGCAGATATCAGTCACATTCACGGCGTAATGACGGGTGATGAAGTGGAAATATTTGGAGGCATGCAGAGTATTAAGGATGTAGCTGAAAAAGCCAGAATGATTCCCTATGAGCTATTGACCAGTATTTCACCACGAGTGAGACGGGTCTTTTTCAGGGGATAATTGAACCAGGAACATCAGAATGTAGCCCTCACCTGTGCCCTGCCGGTATGAACCAGCGGGCTGAGACCGGTTTTTCTTCCTTCATATCCCAGCGATAACATGATGTTGCCGGCAATGCGACGATCAAAGGCAATATTCCACAGGAAATTGTTTCCGGAGCGCAACCCTTCAAGCATGGCAAATTCAACAGCCGTTCCCTGAACACCTTCATATTGTACTGAAGCAAAGGTAAATCCTGTTCGTACCGATGCTCGGCCTACACTGCTCAACTGGTATTGGAGCGAAAAGTCGTGTTTTGCCGCAGATTCGCCGCCATACTCAGGGGAGTTAACGAGATGCTCAAATGAATAGCCGGCATTCAGGCGCATTACATTGCTCATGAGCCAGCTCAGTTCAGGGTGAATCCGAAAAACCTCCAGATCATAATTGCGATTTAAGCCTTGCTCTGCGATTAGTGACCGCCGGGGAACCGCCATTTCAAGGTGTAGCGTATGCCATCGCGTAAACCCGGCTCTGATCTTCATGAATGGCTCATACCTGCTTCGTTTCTCGAGGCCGGTACTCAGTAACATACCCGAGGAAGCTTGGCCATAGCCCAATTCGATGCCCCACCGCGGATGATCGCGATTGAAATGCAGCACATGCCGTTGGTTGGAGCTTACTGAAACCAGCGCTGTATCCGGGATATTGGACTCAAACGGGTTATAAATGGCTACTCCTTCCACCGGCTGCACTTTTCGATTAATCTGGAACAATGACTGAAGAATAAACCGACGTAAAACATCCCGCAAGCCTTGTCCGGCTCTGATCACGGATGCAGGATGGACAGCCAGACTCTGGTTCCATTGCATACTGCGAACAGTAACAAATTCATCGCTGATAATCACTACCCTGATGTGATCGGCTTCATCGGGATAAAGACCAATTTCAAATTCATCGGTTTGCTTGATTCCGTCACCATTGCGGTCAATCCAGATGTAAATACCTTCACCCGGGTTTACCTGAATATAGTTGAAGTCGAGTCGGGGCTCCTGCCCTGCACCCAATTCGTAGGTAGTATTGCCCCTCAGCAAACCTGACCAGGCATTAAACTGTTGTTCAAATCTTCCCAGAAAATGCCTGGCAGACGAGGTTCCTGCAAAATCGGCATTGCTTACTTTGAGATCGCGGAAATGGCCAAAAAAGGAAAACTGGTATGACGGACCTGTATTCAGATTCCAACGGGCCTGAAATTCATCAGCCATTGAGGCCCGGTCAAAAGATTCACCTTCCGGTGCGTAATCTGCCCGGCGTATATAACTCAGCCTCAGGGCAGATACTGCAGACATTTCCTGCGACATAAATACCTCCATGCGGTCAAAGTATAGGCTTGCCGGCAAAAGATCAGATGTCAGGCTGTCAGTAAGCGTGATCTGCTCCCTTTCAGCTATTACGCCCAGGCGTGTGTTAAGGGTACCCGGAATTCTGCCGGCAAGGGATAAGTAAGGCCTGAACAAGCTGTTGGCTGCACCATCTTCATCTGCCTGCATCATAGCTCCATGAGTATTGGCTTCTATATCGTCGGTTTGCCATGAAGCGCTCCATTCGTGCATCAAGCCCCTGAATGACCTGCCAAAAGTAAGACTGTTAATCTGGTATTGAGCATTGACTACATCCAGGTAGCCCAGGCTCAACCCAGTTCGAAGCCAGTGAAACTCATTCCCGAAAGCATCATCCAATGTCCATTGGCGTGCAAAGTCGCGTTCCCGGAACGGGTTGACCTGATTAAAATGGCGATGAACGTACTCGTATGCACCATGCCATGAAAGGACCCACTGTTGTGCTCCGGCAGTATCCACGCTGTGAATCAGATCCCGCCGCCAGGCGGAACGCACGGCATAACCCGTATTATCGGCAGCATCCCGTGAAGAAAATGTATTGTTATCGAGATCAGACAAAGCCAGCTCCAGCTTTACTTCGGTTCGCTGGTCAGGATGCCATGCCCCGCCTCCGGCAATCATGCGTTGCCTGCGTGGAGCAATCAGTCTTTGCAGCGGCTCATATCTTCCCGAAGGCATTCCTGTTAAACTGTCAGGAGCAACCCAGGCAAAAACCGCCCCATTGGCCAAGGAGCTTGTTCGAATATAATGGCCGTTACCTTCGCCTACATCCGTAAAGCGCGCCACATAGTGCGCATCATCTTCATTGGTACTGTACACCAGGACCTGTTCGTACAAAACACCATTGACCATTGTATCAGTGAGCCTGTACATGATGCGTTCGGGATTGAAGCCACCTTCCAGGGTATCTATACCACTGACCAGTGCATCCGCTGCAGAATCGCCAAGCTGAGCCAGTAATTGCCGCTGGGCGGGGCTTAAATCCTGCACCCCTGAGGTGTTCCTGTTATCCTGCTCGGTAAAAAAGTGGCCGTAAACCGTAAAATCAGGAGACCTGTAAGTAGCTCCCGAGGCTGCAGAGCTCCGGAGATAAGCCTGCTCGGTGTACTCAAATTCGATCCGGATACGGCTGTATGCCGTAATAAACTTACGCGATGTAAATGTTATCTCTCCGCGGTTGTAGTCGATTACATAATCGTATTGCTGACCCCGGGTCAACAATTTCTCATCCACAAAAACCCTTTCTGTTCCGGCCAGTATGATGATAAATTTTTCACCTTCCGCACCGGTAAGCCGGTAGGGCCCCTGATTGCCTTCCATACCCCGGATGTTATTGACTGTAAACCGCCCTCTTGAAAGCGCTGCCCCTGCATTGATCTCAAGTGACCGGTCATCATCCCAGATGAAACGATGACTGAGCCTTAGACCCTGCATTTTTTTATAATGTCTCAAAAAGTAAGCCCCCGGGTCAGTCAGTTCATAGTCCCCGGCCAAAAGCTTTGTTTCTCCTCTGCTCAACTGTATAAAAATTTTATCAAAATCCTGAAGCTGTCTGGTGTTTCCCTCAGGCTGTACGGGGATATTATTATCGGTAATTGATGCCATCACTTCCACATCATCGCTGAGCATGCCTGACAGCTGAAGGTTGAAACTCGAATTCAACACCAGATTCTGGTTATTGCCAAATGACACTCCGCGAACAAAACTGCCACTGTATTCGAGATTGCTGAACTCAGTACCGCGCTGTCCGGTTATTGGAGCAACGTACACTGCTGCGGGGTCATAGGCTTCAAACTCAAAGCCAATCAACGATTTCGCTTTGTGCTGATAGGGTTCTGCCAGGATAGAAGGCAGAGGTAAATAGTGAAGGGAAAATACCTTTCCGTGGAGCAAAGAGTCAGTCAATACCAGGGTATGGGATGTGTAAGTGTACTGATGAGACCCGACAGTATCGCCCCCGGGAAAGAAAATTAACACAAGACTGCCGGGAACAGCGGATGCCGTGTCGGGAAAATGAAAAACTTCACTGATTTCAGTAATCAGCTGAATAGTATGATGAGTTGATTGTGACCACATCAACTTTGCTGACATCAATAATCCGAGTAATACAATGTAGCGGTTCAACATCATTCAAATTCCGGCCCTGAACAACACGAAATAAACAGAATATCACGGAATTAAAGTATTCTGAATCCCTTTTTAAACAGCCGGGCCTCAAAGAAGCAGTATTCACGAAGTATAGAGCAGAAAATTGCGCACCTCCCGACAAACAAACCGTCAGGTATGGCATTACGCAATTTTACTAATTTCGCCTCCATGAAAAAACCCGGAAAAAAATCAATACGCACCAGATTATTAACGCTTGATGGTTTTTTGTTCAGGCACAGCTGGATGTTGTTTCTCTTCTTTTTTGTAATGGCTTTGTGGGCATTCTGGTCATCGTATTACGGCCGACTGAGCGATGATATGCCTTTTCATGTGAGATTTCACGGTGTCACCATGACTATCTGGTGCATCATGCTGATAGGTCAGGCAACGCTCATCCGCTTCAATTTGCGGGGAATACACCGGTTTACGGGCATGTTGTCGTATTTGCTGGTACCGCTGATCATTTACTCGGGAATGAAAATTGCCCATTTTACCATCAGTCGAATTCCGCCACAATTTGATATGTATCACTACCAGACTGCACTGATGTTTAATGCGCTGTTTGCCTTTGCCATACTATATCTGCTGGCTATAATCTTCAGAAAGCGACCCGCCATTCATGGCAGATTTATGCTGAGTTCAATTTTTCCGCTGTTCACCCCGATCACGGATCGGATCATCTACAAAAACTATCGCTGGCTGGTAGATTACGCCCCCACTATCAACGAAATGCCTGTAGTGCCTGCATTGGGGTTTGCCCTGGCCAATGTGCTTATTCTTTTGCTTTTGATCTGGGACTGGCGTGTTCACCAAAGAGTATGGGTTTTTCTCACCGTATTGGGCGTGATACTGCTTTATCATACCTCGGTGCTCACGTTCTATTCCAAACCATTTTGGAGGAAAATTGGACAGTGGCTGGTTGAATTGCCAATTTATTAAACGATGCCCTGACAGGTGAAATCAGGTACAATTCAGATAAACACCCAATTGGAGGCAACAATGCAGTTTCACACTCGTTAGTAAAAATAAGTATAAAATTCTGTTTTATTTCCCAATCACATCTGCATGAAAATAGAAATATTTCTTTTAGTTTTGTTTGCTTTTGTTGGCACAATAGCTTGTCAGAACCCTAACAATGTGACGACTGACCCAACTGCTGAAACAGACCAGGAAGAGTTTACACTCAAAGATTTTACACCGCCTGATGCCAAGCCTCTGGCAGTAGTTGATGATGAAGAGCTGATGCGCTTTGCAAAAACTGCCAAATTTGTTCTGCAGGAAAACACGGATGTGCAGCAAAGAATATACAGGGTACTTGAAAAGCATGACCTTACTGCCATGCGCTATACAGAGATATTGCAAACTATTGAAGTGAGGGGAAGTGCTGAAAGCAATGCCACCCCTGACGAAATTGCCCGATTTGAAAAAGCCAGCAAAGAGATAGAACAGGTGCAGATCGACTCGTATAATTCAGTTATAGCTGAAGTTGAAGCTGCAGGCTTTACTGAGGAGCGCTATCAGCAAATTGCATGGACCCTGCAGGAAGATCGGGAACTCAACGCGAAATTTGTGGCCATGCAGGCCGAAATCGATTGACTTATTTTTCATCAAACTTTTTTCAACATGACAATCTTACAAAAAGGCCTGAGCCTGGTATTGTTTTCGCTGGTATTTACCGGCAGTGCCATTGCACAGGCTGCCCCCACAGAACACACCCCGGTATCCGACAGCGAACTGAAGCAATTTGCCTCTGCATACCAAAGTATTCAGGAAATCAATCAGGAAGCCCAAATGGAAATGGTTTCGGCTATTGAAAATGAGGGTATGGAAGTGCAACGCTACAGCGAAATTCAGCAGGCACAGCAGAATCCGGCCGTTGAAACTGAAGTGACGGATGCAGAAACACGCAGCTTCGAAAATGTGAGTATGGTGATTCAGAAAATTCAAACTGAAGCACAGGAAAACATGATCCAAACCATAGAAGATACCGGTTTGACAATTCAGCGCTATCAGGAGCTGGCACAGGTTATCCAGAGTGACCCGGAGCTCACACAAAAGCTTCACGCCATTATTGAAGGTTAAACACAGTCTTTTTCAATACAGCAAACGGAGTATCCGAATTCGGGTGCTCCCTTTATTTATCCGCAACGGATTTAAGCGGGGCGGTATCCGTTCAGAAATTCAGTGGCTGACATTTTACGTTTTCCTTCCCATTGAACTTCCTTACATTCTATAGCACCGTTTTTAGTGGTACATATCATTTTGTTGCCGGTAAAAACCCATGTTCCCGGAGTGGTGGCATGGTACTCTACCGGCGTTGCGGCATAGATCTTCAGCAATTTGCCGTGCAACGTTGTCCAGGCTGCGGGATAGGGGCTTAGCCCTCTGATCAGGTCTGTTACCCGGCGGCTTGACTGATTGAAGTCAATTTCACGGTTTTGCATGTTCAGCTTAGGTGCATGGCTGGCTTTGGTATGATCTTGCGGAACGGGCTTAACAGTACCTGTTTTAAGTGCTTTGAGGGTATCGATCAGCAATGCTGCTCCCAGTGTCATGAGTTTATCGTGCATGGTTCCTGCGGTGTCGTGTTCCTCAATGGGTATTGCCCGCTGCATTAACAGATCGCCGGTATCAATGGCATGCTGCAGTAAAAAGGTTGTTACACCGGTTTCCTTTTCTCCGCGAATGATGGCCCAGTTGATGGGTGCAGCTCCCCGGTATGCAGGCAGCAGCGATGCATGTACATTGACCGTACCCATAGGCGGCATGTTCCAAACCGCTTCAGGCAGCATTCTGTAAGCGACCACTACGTGCAAATCAGCCTTTAATGCCCTAAGTTCAGCAAGAAATCGAGGATCTTTGAGATTGGAAGGCTGTAATACAGGCAACCCGGCTTCAAGTGCTTCGGTCTTTACTGCTGATTGAAGAATCCGGCGGCCACCTCTTCCACCCGGTTTATCTGTGGCAGTAACTACGGCTTCTACCTGTATTGAGTGGTCAATTAAAGCCCTTAGGGATGTAACGGCAAAATGGGGCGTGCCAAAAAACACAACGCGCATGGTAAACAAAATAAAAGCTACGGCCACGCTTCAGCTACAAACGGAATGTGCGTGGCCAACAAAAAGATATCAATCATTATACTGCTTCTGCTCCATCAACTGACGCAGGCGATCCAGCAGATCAGCAAGTTCGCCCCTCCAATTGCGGATGGATTCATCGGCCGCATTAGTCGAATCCTTCATCTCATGCCGCAGTTTCTCGCTGTCCAATTCCAGCCGTTTGAGGGCGTCATGAAGTTCTTGCCTTTTATCTTCAGGAAGGTCGGCCGACCAGCTTTCCAGGAAGTGATTGAATGAATCCAGGCTGGTATTGAGTTCATCTACAGTTTGTTCGTTTCGTTCGCTTCGTACGAAATTCATCACTTCGCGACCGATTTCCGATCCAATTTCCCATAGTTCCCGGCCCAGATCGAAGCTCTTTTCACGGATCTGGCTGACATGTTCCTTCTCTTCATCGGTGCCGTAGAAGGCCTTGTAAACCAGATAGCCAATGATAATGAGCAGAATAAAAGACAGTAACCGGCGAATCATGATAAGATGTTTATGCGTAAAGATACAATGATGTGCAGATATGCGGGCAACTTTGCCCTATACGAACAGCGGATTTATACGAAACCTGTAGTCGGGAAGACTTATGTCGGCCAAAATAGGCCAAACAGGAAAAAATGGTCCGAATAAACTACCGGGTTGTCAATTATCGGTTGTGTGAGCGGTGAGTTACAGCTACCTTTACATAAAATAGACCACCAATATGCGCTTAATTGCCCTGGTTTGCATGGCAGTGCTTTCCCTTTTTCAATCCTACTCAGCAGAAGCCCAGTTGCGGATCAGCAGAGATGCCCTTCAAACCGACCGCATAGTTGAGATTTTGAGCACTGCACCGGATGAAGAACAGATCCGGATTGAATTGCCGGATGCGCAAGGCCGGTGGCAAATCTTTAATGCCCGGTTTTCGAATTTTCTATCCGACGAGTTACTCACCCGAAGGCCTGATTTTCGGTCATTTACCATTACCCGGGCTGACAACCCGCAAATAAGAGGTCGCATTAGCATATCACGGTATGGTATTGATGTATTTACCTATTCGCCGGACGGTTTTTTCCGCATACATGCCGAAGATCAGCCGGATGGACCGATGTACCGGATTTACAACGGAATTGATCCGTTTGAAGAAATTCAAGCTGAAGACTATTCTTGTACATCTCCAGAGTTTGAGGAGCTAACGTTACCGACTCCGGAAGAGATATCACCCGAGCAGTTGCAACAGTTCGGGGATGTATTGCGCACGTATAATCTGGCCATAGTTACTACCGGAGAGTTTCATAATGGCAACGGCGGCAGCATACCTCTGGCCGAAACTGCAGTAATGAACTCTGTAGGTGCCATGCAGGTGATTTATGAAAATGAACTTTCCGTGGCCTTTAACCTTCTGCCGCCGTTTATCTATACCAATCCCAATACTGATCCGTTTGAACCCGATCAGAGCAGGGTTCACATTGCGGCCACGGTAATCCACTCTCATTTCAGTATAAGCTCCTATGATATTGGTCATGTATTACACCGAAGTGGAATTTCCCCCAACAACATTCCTGGTGGTGGAGTAGCCATCCTCAATTCAGTATGTGTTAACTTGGGATTTTCAGGTTCCAATGGTCCTAGGAAAGCCGGTGGATGGAGTGGGTCAAACAGCAATACCAATAACAGCTGGATTCAATTGTTTGCCCATGAAGTAGGCCATATGTTTGGTGCAAGGCATACATTTAACGGAAGTGGCGGAGGATGCAATGCTTCAAACCATGATGCCGTTTCAGCTTTTGAAATAGGCAGCGGATCCACTATCATGTCTTATCAGGGATTATGTTCTTCTTCACAGAATATTGCTTCCCAGGGGGTTAATGACAACTATTTTCATGTAAACAGCATCCAATTGATGCAAAGTCACATTTTAGGAAGTGGCAACTGTGCTTCTACTGCATTGTCGGGAAACACGCCTCCGGTAGCCAATGCCAACCCATGCGGAGGCACCCACACCATTCCCAAAGGAACGCCTTTTGAGTTATGGGGTGAAGGAACAGACCAGGATGGAGACATACTGACTTACAGCTGGGAGCAATACAACCTTGGATCAGGTACACAGGGGCTTATCGGATCAGCTGCTGCAGCCAGCACCACCGCTCCATTGTTCAGGAGTTTTCCGCCAACCGCATCGCCCGGCAGAATGTTTCCCAACATCAATCTGGTTAATGCCGGCAATTACGCCAGCAACTTTGAACCCCTGCCTTCTGTAGCAAGAACCCTCAATTTCCGCTTCACTGTCAGGGATAATTTTCCCGGTGCCGGGGGTATTGACTACGATAATCTGGCCGTAAGTGTGAGTAATTCCGGACCGTTCAGTATTACTTTTCCCAACGGAGGTGAAACGGTGACAGCCGGAACCTCAGCCAATGTGACCTGGGCCGTAAACGGCACTTCTTCTTTTTGCAGCCAGGTCAACATTCTACTTTCAGTTGACGGAGGCTTTTCCTATCCTTTAATACTGGCATCCGGAGTTGCCAACAACGGTTTGGCTCAGGTCAATATTCCTACCAATACACCCGGCAGCCAGATGGCGAGAATACGCGTAGAATGTGCTGACAATCCTTGTGTAATCTTTTTTGATGTTTCGGACGGCAATTTTGAGGTGGTTTCCAACTGCCTGGTGAGAGGGACAGATATTTGCCACACCGATCCTTTATCTGCCGATGCCGGAAATCCGGAACTGAATCTTGATTTAAAATATTTTGCCGGTAACGCAGCCCCGGCCCATACTTTCTCTACACAGCCAGGTAGCCCCACCTATACTACCGTTTCAGCTGACGGATCGGGAAACTGTGCCTATTATCCATTATCGGCTGCCTATGACATCATTGAATTTCATGTAACAGAACCGGGCCAATACACCTTTGTTATCGAGAATTTTGGAGGCAATGATCTATACAGAGTTGGCAATTTGTTTGAACACTCCTTTAATCCGGCCAGTGCCTGTGACACCTGGATTGCATCCAACACTACCAAAACGGGTAACACCAGTGCAACCGGCTCAGGAAGTTTCAGTGCATCCCTGCAGGAATGCACTTCCTATTTCCTCATCCTTCACCGCTTCAGTGGAACCACAGTATTTTCCAATCAGGTGTTTTTTTCAGGCCCTGGAATGGTCAAGGTAGTTTCTGGCCTGCCTCCGGGTTATGCGTATACCTATGCAGCGGTTAATCAGCAATCAGGTCTCATACAGGTGGTGAACGCTCAAAGTAACTTCACTTCACTTACCTCAGGGGATTACTGTGTTTACGGGCTCATGTATAAGTCAGGTGGCAGTACACCGCCGGCAATCATAAACCCGGAAAGCCTTATCGGCTCCAGTATCAATGATGTCATTTCTTCCGGAAACTGCGTCTTTTTCAGCAATCAGTGCAAACCGGTCAGTGTGTCGGGCTCAGTTTCCTGTGATGCTTCGTTTTCCTACGCCGGTACGCCTTCGCTCTCTTCTGCACCGTTCAACTCACTCGGTTTTTGTCAAAATTCGGCAGATATAGTGGCTACCATATCAGGAAATTCAGGAGGTATTTTTCAATCTGCTCCGGTTGGTCTCAGTATCCATCCTGTAAACGGAACTATAGAGCCGACCTCATCCCTGCCGGGGACATACGTGGTCAGTTACCATTCCGGCGCATCTGGTGGATGTACGGAAAGTATTGAGGTGATCATCGAAGCCATACCACATGCCGGAACCGATGCATCATGGCAGTATTGCAGCTCTGACAGCCCGTTCAATCTGTTTGATTTGCTTGGACAAAATCCGGACTCCGATGGCACATGGACAGGCCCCTCCCCTTTAGCTAACGGTTACGAAGGTACATTTGATCCTCTTACTGATCTTGCAGGAGTTTACACATATACCGTTACAGGAAACGGGACCTGTCCTGAGGCTCAGGCACAGGTTGTTCTTTCCATTCAATCACTGACGGCAATTTGTCAGGATGCCACCATACATCTTGACCAGGATGGTCTGGCATTTATTCAACCTGCCAGCTTAAACAACAATTCTGTTGATCCATGTCAAAACAGTGTGTTTTCATTATCGGTCAGCATTTTTCAGTGTCAGGATATTGGCATAAACCCGGTAGAACTCACTCTGACCGATACTGTAAACGGAAGTTTTTCAACGTGTACGGCCAATGTTTCGGTTTTTGACATCTTATCGCCATCGATATCTTGTCCCGACGATATCAGCCAACCCGCAGATCAGGGAGCTTGTGGTGCCATTGTCACATTTTCGGCCTCAGCTTCCGATAACTGCTCTGCCGTGATTTCTTACAGTCATCAGTCGGGAGATTTCTTTCCCGTGGGTACCACCACGGTTACCCTCACCGCTACTGATCCTGCGGGGAATACCGCCGTCTGCTCCTTCGATATTACCGTTACCGACTTGCAACCGCCCCTTATCAATTGCCCGGCCAATATCAGCATTACTGTTC
>JBJHCA010000014.1:0-287 GCA_050485785.1 Saprospiraceae bacterium
AAAACATACACGAAATCAGCGCCTTAACCCCAAATAATGAAAAAATAAGAAAGACTATTATTTTGACTGAGGAACAACGACAAGTTCAACTTTTGTTCGGATTTTGAACTTGGGTGTCCCAGTGCGGGAGTCAGGGGCTAAAATGCCATCCATGGCAGAAAGCCATCAAACTCGTGCTTCGCACTCAAACAGCGATGCCTTTTTTCTCTGCCTTGAATGACATTTTTTCACGCCCGTTCTGCTAAGGCGGATTTTGTATCATTCACTCATTTTTAGCATTGTCAACT